>NZ_JBPRKH010000008.1:5000-110023 GCF_051417515.1 Capnocytophaga sp. G1920 | reverse complement strand
AATAAAATGTAAAAGTCTATGACACTGATAGAAATGTTATCTAGTATAGAGGATACTAGAAAAAGACGCGGTATCCGCCATAAAATGCCTAACTTCCTGATTATGTGCCTAACAGCAATAATGTCAGGTTATACTGGTTATCGAGAAATAGGCCGTTTCCTCAAAGAAAACCAATGGGAGTTTAAAAAGTATCTAACTTTCTGTAAAGTACCTACATATGGCTCTATTAGAAGGATATTTATGGAAATTGATTTTGATGATTTTGCCCAAAAATTCAATCAGTGGACTGCCCAATTTTTACCAATGTGTCAAGGTGAAACACTTGCTGTTGATGGAAAGGCTATTGCAGGAACTATTAAAGACACTCAAAATAACTATCAGAATTTTGTTTCATTGATAAGTGTTTTTGCTTCACAAAGAGGCATTGTATTAGCTTGTGATAAATTAGAGAACAAAAAAGAATCTGAAATTTATACCGTTCAAAGACTCTTACAAGCCTTAGACATTCAAGGTGAAATAATCACTTTAGATGCCTTACATTGTCAAAAAAACTCTTGAAACTATTATAAAGTCAAAAAATGACTACATAGTACAAGTAAAAGGTAATCAAAAAAAGCTTTTTGAGCAAATAAAAGCAAATGTTGCTACAAAAAAGTATTTAATGCACACTTACCAAGAGTGTTCTTTGCTAAGAGGTCGTGATGAATTGCGTATTACCAAAGTTTATAAAAATTTAGAGGGTATTTCTCCTGAATGGTTTGGTATAAAGCGAATTATAGAAACAACACGTTATGTCAAAACAAAGAAAGGTCAGACAATAGAGATAGTTTACCATATTAGCAGTGTAGCTAAGAATAAGGCTGATTTCTTTGCTAATCACATACGTTCTCATTGGGGTATAGAAAATCGTTTGCACTGGGTGAAAGATGTACAAATGAAAGAGGACAAGAGTAAGACTAAATCAGGTAATGCTCCTGAGAATCTTTCAATAATGAGAAATATATCAATTAACCTATTTCGTCTTAATGGAAAAGACTCTATCAAGTCAGCTATGGAATGGAGTATCATTAATTTCAAAGAACTTATGAATTTAATATATTATAAATCAAACATTTGTAACTCTATGTAACAGCCCTGCCCTTTGGAGGGGGAGCGGGGGAGGTAAGTTATAACACCCCTACCCTACCCCAAACGCCCTTCACCCTAAATTACGAAAGTACACCCCTACGCCTCAGCTTTCGTTTTAATATATCTTTAACACCTCCTAAATGCCTGTTCCTCAATGTTTAATACAGTCGTTGTATACCAATCGTCCAAGATTCCTATAAGCTTCCTATAAGCTTTCTATAAGCTAAGTACACTAAACCATACCTTCAATATCTTTCTAAATCTTTCTAAAATCCTTCCAAAAACTTTCGTTTCTCCTCAAACTCCCAGCCCTTTCACTTCCCTTCCCGAGACTTTCAAAATCCCTCTGTATTATTGGCATTATTGGCATTATTGGCATTATTGGCATTATTGGCATTATTGGCATTATTGGCATTATCGGTATTATTGGCATTACCGGCATTATTGGCATTATCAAAACTCTTATAAAAGAACAAGTAACGGAAAGCATTTTTAAATTCTTCGTAAAAATTTCGTTATATTTTTTTCCAGATTACAAAATTATCCCTATCTTTGCCGATGCAAAATAAGTACATTCACTTATCAAGACTTTTATTTATTAAGAAATTAACTTTATATGACAACATTAGTAATTTTAGCAGCAGGCTTAGGAAGTCGCTTTGGGTCAGACAAGCAGTTAGAAAATATTCACAATGGCAATGCTTTGTTTGATTATGGTATTTACGACGCACTACAAGCTGGTTTCGACAATGTAGTACTCATCATCCGTCGTGAAATCGACGATTTAGCACGTCAACACTTAGAAAATCGATTCAATAATGTGCCCATTACTTATGTATATCAAGACGATTTTAACCCAAAAGGCATCGAACGTAAAAAACCTTGGGGTACAGGGCACGCTATGCTTTGTGTAAAAGAGTTTGTAAAAAACCCTTTTCTCATCATCAATGCCGATGATTACTATGGCAAAGAAGGCTTTAAATTGATGTATGAAGCGCTCAATGCTGGTAAAGAAAAAACTTTCTTCTCAGGAGGATATCTACTGAAAAACACCCTTAGTGAAAACGGAACAGTTTCACGCGGTATCTGCGAAGTAGACGCCAATCATCACCTACTCTCTATTAACGAAGCTACCAAACTGCGTAAAATTAACGAAACTACTGCCGTAGACGAAGCTACGGGCGCCGAGTATCCCCTAAGCACCTACGTATCTATGAACTTCTGGGGATTTACTCACGAAGTATTGGATATAGCCGACCGTTATTTCAAAGAATTTGTAGCCGAACATAAAGATGACCCTAAATCCGAATTTTATATCCCTATGGTAGTACAACACGCCATTAAGGATTACGGATATAAATTAGAAGTATTACCCAATCACGACAACTGGTTCGGTATGACCTATCACGAAGACCTCGCAATGGTACAAAACGAAATACAAAAACTCGTAGATAAAGGCGAGTACCCCGATAAATTCTAATAAAATGTTTAACCCGTAAGAGATAATAAGTTTTTTACTTCTTATCTCTTACCTCTTACCTAAATAAAATGAAAGAAATAGCCAATCAATTTAACTTGAAAGGAAACCTCCTTTCTGTGGAACCTTATGGCAACGGACACATCAACCGTACGTATTTGGTAAAAACCACCGATACAAATTATATCCTTCAAGGGATTAACAGCAATGTGTTCAAAACCCCCGACAGCATCATCAAAAACATCGAACTGCTTTGGGAAACTGAACCCAACAATCACATCATTCTCCCGATGATGAAAGCTAAACAAGGAGGATACTCCGTAAATGCCGAGGGCATTGTATGGCGTGTATTCCCTTTTGCAGAAGGCTATACTTCTTATGAATTCATAGAAGCTCCTTGGCAAGCCGAAAAAGCTGCCACTGCCTTTGCAACTTTTATGAAAACCTTTGCCAATATCGATACCTCTCGATTGCAGGCTACCATTCCTAATTTCCATAACGGAGATTTACGCTTCCAACAACTCGAAGATGCTTATGCTCAGGCAACACCTGCACGCAAAGACAAAGCTGAAAAGCTATACAAATTTGCGCAAAAACACAAGGTAATTTTCGACCTTATCCAAAAAGAAGTAGACGAAAAGCGCATCCCCATTCGTGTAACCCACAACGATACCAAAATCAATAACGTACTCATCAATAAATCCAATCCCGATGATTTTAGAGTAATCGACCTCGATACAGTAATGCAAGGTATCTTACTGTACGATTTCGGCGATATGGTGCGCACTTCGGTAAGTCCTACCGAAGAAAACGAAGCCGATGAAAGCAAAATTGTTTTCAATACCGAGTTCTTCGAAGCGCTCTGCAAAGGTTTTTCAGTAATGAACCCTGTGATGACTCCCTCAGAGAAAAAACATATCGTCGACGGAGCCAAATATATGATATTCATTATCGGTATCCGTTTCCTCGCCGATTATTTTAACAACGATGTGTACTTCAAAACCTCATATCCTGAGGAGAATTACATTCGTGCCCGTAACCAGTTCGTGCTCTTTCAGCGTTTGGAAGACAAAGAAAAAGAACTCAGAGCAATTGCTAAAAAGTACTTTAAATAGGTAATACAAACTTTTAGTTTGAAACTTTGCCAAAGTTGAAACCAAGCTAATTTTTAATTTAAAATCTATTTTTTTTACTATGAGAAATGTTTTTATAACCTCCCTTTTACTTATTTTGCCACTATCTACGTTTGGACAATCTCCATTCTCAGTGAAAAAAGTAGGAGAAAAAGGAAGTCCTATTTTGTTTATTCCAGGACTTGGCTGCTCTAGCGATGTCTGGCAAGAGACTGTACCTGCTCTTATCACTAACCACACTTGCTACCTGCTTACCTTAGCGGGGTTTGGAGGAATTACCCCTGTAAAGAATCCAAGTTTGGACTATTGGACAGATGCCATTATCTCCTATATCAAAAAGGAGAACATCCAAAAACCTACGATTGTAGGGCATAGCTTAGGGGGCATCCTTGCTATGAAAATAGCTGCTAAAGCCTCTGACCTACTTGATAGAATAGTGATTGTAGATGCTTTGCCTTGCTTGCCTTTGCTTTCTGATCCTAATTTTAAGATAACACCTAACAAGGATTGTTCTCCTATGATCAAGGAACTTACAGCAATGCCCAAAGAAGACTTTGAGCGTTCACAAATGGCTTCAATGATGTACTATACAACAAAGGAAGCCAAGAAGCCTACCATCGTTCAGTGGAGTGTAGCCTCAGATAGGGAGACCCTCGCCAAACTTGTGTGTGAAATCTCTAATACAGATCTCAGAGAGGAAATAAAACAGATAAAAGTGCCTGCCTTAGTGCTCTTAGAGTCCGTATTTACTTCTTCAAAAGACAACATAAGAGATCAATATCAAAATTTATCTTTGAGAGACCTTAGATATGCCAATAAAGGGCTCCACTTTATTATGTATGATGACTTTGATTGGTATTTGACTCAGCTAAAATCCTTTATAAGATAAGAAATATATTGTCTCTACAAGAATCATATCTATTAGGAATTGTCTTTGACAGCACTCCCTTTTTCCATTATATTATTTAATTAAGTAATTTCTAAACAAAACTAATAACTAAAATTAAAACTATATGAAACACTTAGAACAAAAGTTTCAAGAAGTTTTCGGTGCTCCTGCCGAAAAACAATTCTTCGCACCAGGACGTGTGAATCTCATCGGTGAACATACCGACTACAATGGCGGTAATGTGTTCCCTTGCGCTATCGACAAAGGTACTTACGGTCTCGTAAAAAAACGCAACGACCGCAAATTCCGTATGTATTCTGAAAACTTTGCTGACCTTGGCGTAATGGAGTTCACTCTCGACGAACTTACCAACGACAAAAAACACGATTGGGCTAACTACCCAAAGGGTGTGATTAAAATGTTCCTCGAAGCAGGACAAAAAATCGACTCTGGTTTCGATATTCTCTTCTCTGGGAATATCCCTAATGGCGCAGGGCTTTCTTCTTCTGCTTCTATTGAGATGCTTACCGCTATTGTGCTAAAAGACCTCTTCCACCTCTCTATCGACTCTGTGGAAATGGCACAATTAGGCAAGAAAACTGAAAACCTATTCATTGGGGTAAACTCTGGTATTATGGACCAATTTGCGGTAGCTATGGGTAAGAAAGACCACGCTATTCTCCTCGATTGTAACACTCTCAAATATGCTTATGTCCCTGTGGTACTTAAAGATGAGGTAATTGTAATTGCCAACACTAACAAACGTCGTGGTCTCGCTGATTCTAAATACAACGAACGCCGTGCCGAATGTGATGAAGCCTTAGCCGAATTGCAAACTAAATTACCTATCAAAGCCTTAGGAGAACTCTCTATTGAACAATTTGAAGCCAACAAAGACCTCATCAAGAGTCCTATTCGACAAAAAAGAGCTAAACACGCAGTATATGAAAACCAACGTACTCTTAAAGCACAAAAAGAGCTTTCAGCAGGTAATTTAGCTGAGTTTGGTAAATTAATGAACCAATCGCACATTTCTTTGCGCGACGATTATGAAGTAACTGGCGTAGAACTCGATACTTTAGCTGCCCTTGCTTGGGAACAACCTGGGGTTGTAGGTTCACGTATGACGGGAGCTGGCTTTGGCGGTTGCACTGTAAGCATCGTGAAAAAAGACAAAGTAGACGACTTCATTAAAAACGTAGGCGAGGCTTACAAAAACAAAATAGGTTATGCTGCCGATTTCTATATCGCTTCTGTAAGCGACGGCGCTAAAAAACTATAAACAAGACAAAGTATGATAACCATCAACAAAAGCCTGTTCGGTACTCACAACGGACAGGCTGTCTATCAATATACCTTACAGAACGCAAATGGCTTTCGCGTGTCTGTTTTGAACTTAGGCGGTACTATTACCGAAATAGCTGTAAAAGATAAGCACAACGTACTGAAAAACGTAGTATTAGGCTATGCGCATTTAGAAGATTACATAGGTAATGGCGCTTATAATGGAGCTACCATAGGGCGCACTTCAGGACGTATTCACAACGCTACTTTCACTATCGACGGGAAAATGTATCACCTATTTAAAAACAATGGTGAAAACTCATTACACGGCGGTAAAGAAGGTTTCAGCAGTAAACTCTTTGAAGTAAAAGAGCTCGCTAATGGCTTGGAAATGCACTACACAAGTCCTGATGGTGAAGAAGGCTACCCTGCAAAAGTAGATTTCAAAGTGATTTACACCATCACTGAAGATAACAGTCTGCACATTGCTTACGAAGCTGTTGCCGATGCTAAAACCTACCTTAATATCACCAACCACAGTTATTTCAATCTTTCAGGTGATATGGAAATGAATGGCGATACCCAAGTACTACAAATCGCTGCTGATAATATTTGTGAATTGGCAGAAGGATTGATTCCTACCGGTAATTACATAGCTGTAGGAGGTACTACTTTCGACCTCCGCAAAGGTAAAGTTATCGCTGAGGGTATTGCTGAAGGGCACCCTCAATTCAAAATCACTCGTGCCTACGACCACCCCTTTGTGCTCAACCACAGCGGACTTAAAGGTGCTCCTCAGTTGGTATTACATTCTCCTGAGAGTGGTATTACTATGGAAGCCTATACTACCCAGCGTGTGGCTGTGATTTACACTGGTAACTTTTTGGACGATGTACCTGTATTCGATAAGGTATGTACTCGCAAAGAAAAACCATCAAAAAACCCACGATTTGTAGGTGTAGCTATTGAGATGCAAGATTTCCCCGATGGCATCAATCAGCCAAAGTTTGGGGTAAAACCCTTAGAAAAAGGGGAAGTGTACAAGCAAGAAACCGTTTATAAGTTTCTTATTAAATAACAAATAGTCTTGTTAATTATTAATTGATAATTATTAATCGTGAAAGTTTATATTGAAGTAGAAAAGCTCATCAGTTATGCGGTACTTCATAACTTGGTGAAGGAAGAAGACCGTATATTGGTAACTAATGCCGTATTGGAAAGTATTGGTTGTGATAGTTATACCGAGTTTACAAAAGAAGAACAAGCTCAAATCGCTAAAGAGGTAGCCCAGATAACTTATCCTACGGAAGTACTCGACCGCTTAGTACAGTGGGCAGCTGAGAACGGCACCCTCACTACCGATACGCTTACTTTCCGCGACTTGCTAAACTCTAAGATTATGGGACAGGTATTGCCTCGTACATCGGTAATTCGCAAAGACTTTTGGCATACTTACCAAAGGAGCAAAGAGCAGGCAACCCAACAGTTTTATGAGCTCAACAAGCAAAGCAACTACATACGCACCGATAGGATTTCTAAGAACATTCTGTGGGAACACAATAGCCCTTATGGCAATTTAGAAATTACTATCAACCTTTCTAAGCCGGAGAAAGACCCTCGTGATATTGCTGCCCAAAAAGATGTGGTAGCTACTAACTACCCAAAATGTTTGCTCTGTAAAGAGAACGAAGGCTATATGGGGCGCGTAAATCACGCTGGACGCCAAAACTTGCGCACGATTAAGCTGGATTTAGCCAATGAGGAATGGTTTTTCCAATACTCCCCTTATATCTATTACAACGAGCATTGTATCGTCTTTTCGAGTGAGCATCGCCCTATGAAGATTGACAAGGCTTGCTTTGAGCACATATTGGGCTTTGTAGAGCAATTCCCTCATTACTTCCTCAGTTCTAATGCCGATTTACCTATTGTAGGAGGCTCTATCCTCTCACACGACCACTTTCAAGGTGGACGACACGTTTTCCCTATGGAAAAAGCTACCATAAAAGAACGCGTGAGCTTCAAAGGCTTTGAAGATGTAGAAGCAGGCATCGTAAATTGGCCTATGAGCGTATTGCGATTACGCGGTGAGAAAGAGCGCCTCATCGCCTTAGCCGATGTAATTTTGCAATCGTGGATAAACTACAGCGATGAATCATTAGGCATCTACTCGCATACTGAGGGTGTGCGTCACAATACGGTAAACCCTGTGGC
This sequence comes from Capnocytophaga sp. G1920, assembly GCF_051417515.1. Taxonomy (NCBI): domain Bacteria; kingdom Pseudomonadati; phylum Bacteroidota; class Flavobacteriia; order Flavobacteriales; family Flavobacteriaceae; genus Capnocytophaga; species Capnocytophaga sp. G1920. The sequence continues at coordinate 101,898 of NZ_JBPRKH010000008.1, read as the reverse complement.
ACGTTTTAAAAACGGAAAATATGAACTTGATTTGGCTTTGCGCAACAACCGCACCGATGCCCAGCACCCTATGGGTATCTTTCACCCTTACGAACATCTGCACAATATCAAAAAAGAGAACATCGGGATTATTGAGGTGATGGGCTTAGCGATTTTACCTGGTAGGTTAAAAACTGAAATGGCGAGTATTAAAACGTTGCTTAGTGAAGCTATTACAGCTGGTAACACTTTCAGCACTGTATATACCCAAATGAACGCTGACTCTGCTTTGCAAAAACACACTCAGTGGTTGGAACGTTACGTGAGCTCCTGCCCTACTCCACTTTCCATAGAGAACTTAGATAACTTTATTAATAGGAGTATAGGTGATACTTTCTGTGAGGTTTTGGAGAATTGTGGTGTGTTCAAACATACTCCAAAAGGAGAAGAAGGGTTTAGGAGATTTGTTGCTCAGGCTCAAGTTTAGGTAAAAGGTAAAAGATAAAAGGTAAAAAAATAAAGTATATTCAAGGGACGTTTTATAAACGTCCCTTTTTTAATAAGAAAGACAATAATACCAGAAATACCGATAATGCCAGAAATAATCAACTTTGGCAAAGGTGTGAGCCACACAGGCAGTCGTAGCACGATGGGCTATTAACTTTGCCAAAGTTTGAGATAAAAAAGCGATGTATTGAGGACTGTTAGGAGGATTCGGAAGAAAACGGAATTTTTCAGAAGAGAGCTGAGAGGGATTTTGGTGAAAAAAGGGTGTAAGAAGGGTGGGGTTAGCTTATAGAGAGCTTATAGGAAGCTTATACGAATCTTGGACGATTGGTATAGAAAGAGTGTATAAGTAGTTGATTCATACTGTAATATAACAGCGCTAAAAATGTTAAAAACGGGGTTTCGAGGCGAAAAAAAAAGGAATAGGCAATAGGCCTTAGGCCATAGGCACTAGGGGATAACATCCCCCTTTACACATACTCCGCTCTCGCGGACTTCCATTCAAAGGGGGAATGTGATGGCGAAAAAGGGAAGTAATGACGAGGGACGAACGACGAATGAAGAGGGACGGGGGAGACGAATGACAAAGGAACAATAGATGAAAGATGAGGGTTTTATTTTCGTGAAAGGCAGGTCTACAAAAAATAAGAAGGGTTATAATAATATAAAGTGAGTTCGACGTAAGAAATATATAGTTAAACTTCCATTAATCAAATGAATAAACAGCTTCGCTGTTTTAAAGTCGCGCACTGATTACACGGAATACACGGATAGTCTTTCATTTGACAATTGACAATTGATAATTGACAAATGTGATGGGCACGAATTAGCAACTGCGTTGCTGGATTTACACGGATTATGATGCGAATATAATTATAATTCAGTATTTTGTTATATGGAACTGACGTTAATATACAGTAGATTTGGTTTTAGAAAAGTAACAATCTGTATATTATTTTTATTATTTTTTATATCTTTGCATTTTAAAAGTGATTTTATACGATGAAAAAACGCTTCTTACTGCTCCTTTTATTCGGTTTAATACTCTGTCTTACAAAAGTATGGGGGCAGACACACGTGTCGGGTAAAGTGATTGATGAAAACGGTAACCCCGTAGCTTATGCCAATGTGATTTTTGCAAAAACTACCATTGGAGCTTATACCGACGACCAAGGGCGGTTTTCTCTGTATTCGGAGAAAAGACAGAAGGATTTGGAAGTCTCACTTATAGGATACAACACTAGGAAAATACATTTAGACAAAGACAACACCAAAGATTTGGTAGTGGTATTGGTGGAAGGGGAATTGCTTGAAGAGGTAACAGTTGTAGCGAAACCTACTAAGGCACTTTCTAAAAAAGAGAACCCTGCCTATACCGTATTGCAAGGTATTTGGAAGAATAAAAAGAAGCGTGGACTACAAAACGCCACGGCTTATCAGTTTAAAAAACACAGTACAACGGAATTGGGGGTGAACAACCTCGATACCATCTTCTTAAAAAAGGCTTTAGGAAAGGAATATGACACTATCAGGCGTATTCTTTCTGAGAAGAAATACAAAGAGACCTTCTCTCTGCCAATGTATCTCACTGAAAAGATAGAAACGGTTTACGGCGACAATCAGTTGGGGAAAAAGCGAGTAGACATAGAAGCTGAACGTGCTCAAGGGATTGTGCAACAAGGATTTGGATTGGAACGTGTAAGTCAGTCGTTTGACGATTTTGATATTTACGACAATACTTATATGATACTGAACAAGCCCTTTGTGAGTCCGCTAGCAGAGTTTGGTTATGGCGTATATCTGTACGTGCTGAGCGATACAATTCAGAGAGACGACCGCTCGTTCTATCGCATCAACTTTTTTCCTCGTGATGACCAAGATTTAGCATTAGAGGGTAAGTTTGAAGTAGACACTAAGACCTATATAGTGAGTTCGATACAGATGCATACTACGGCTAAAACGAATATCAACTTAGTACGTGGACTTTCTTTTGAAAAATACTTTACCATTGCTAACGACAGTATTTACCTTCCTGAACACGAGATACAAGAAGGGGACTTTACTCTCCTAACGAAGAAAGACGAAGAAAAGGGATTGTATGTAAAGAACTACATCACTTTTTCGGATATTGTTCTCAACAAGCCTAAACCTGCTAATTTTTATGACGAGCAGGTGGTAAAGGTAGCGAAAAACCAGTTTTACAAAGACGATAGTTATTGGGACGCAAATACCTTAGGAGGGGCAGACCTCACTAAAACGAAAGTTTTAATTCGGAAAGTGGGGAGCAATAAACGCATCAAGATGATAGGTGATGTAACCGATATTGTGACGTCGGGCTATATTCCTATTGGCAATTATATGCAGTTTGGCAGGTTTTGGCAAACTTTCTCGAGCAACAACGTAGAGGGTTTACGGCTAAGAGCTGGCTTTCGTTCGTTCTTCTCTACCGATGACCGCTTCCGCACCTATGTATACGGAGCTTATGGGGTGAGAGACAAAGAGTTTAAATACGGTATCAGTGGTAAATACCTTATCTCTCACAGTCCGCGTATTACCTTTGGAGCAGGCTATCAGAACGACAATTTGCAATTGGGTACCTTTGTGATGCACGACGATACCAAATTAGATTTTGAAAATACTACCAACTTTATCATTGCACGTGGTGAGAACTATTATCTTACCCGCAACAGAAAAGTACAAGGTGTTATTAACTATGATATTGTGCCTAACTTGCAGTTTTCAGTATTTGGTACTTACCAAAAACTCACTTCGGCAAGCGAAGAGAACTTCCTCATTGCCTACCGTAACCCCAAGACAGGCAAGGAAATTCACGAATACGACAACTTTTATACAGGGGCACAATTTACCTTTACCCCCAACAGAAAGGTATTTGGCTATGGGGTGGAACAGCGTTATGGCAAAAAGCTCTTCCCGATGTATACCCTTAAATACTCCAAAGGCGTAGACGGTGTATTAAACAGTAAGTTTGATTACGACAAAGTACAAACGATACTCTATAAACCAATTCCGCTTTTCGGGTACGGTATTTTTCACGCTACGGTGGAAGCAGGGAAGGTATTCGGTACAGCACCTCTGATAGCACTAACCCCTACTCCTGCAAACCAATCGTATTCATCAGCTCCTAACACTTTTGCGCTTTTAGATTACTACGATTTCATTACCGACACTTATATCAATGGATATTTTGAGCATCATTTTGATGGTTTCTTGTTCAACCGCATTCCTTTTTTGCAAAAAACGCGCTTTAAGAGTTTAATATTTGGACGATTTGCTTACGGAACACTCTCTGACAAGAACAAACAAGCTAATATTACCAATATTATATTCAATTCACCTGAAAAACTGTATTGGGAATACGGATTTGGGATTGAGAACATAGGGTTAGGGAACTTTCGCTTTATACGAGTAGATTTCGTATGGCGCAACGATTTCAATGATGTGAATGGGGTGCGTAATCCTAAGTTTGGTGTACGGATTGGGATAGTACCATCGTTTTAGGTAAAAGGTAAAAGGTAAAAAGTAAAAGGTAAAAAGTAAAAGGTAAAAGGTAAAAGGTAAAAGATAAAAGATAAAAGGTAAAAGATAAAAGATAAAAGATAAAAGATAAAAGGTAAAAGATAAAAGGTAAAAGGTAAAAGGTAAAAGATAAAAGGTAAAAGGTAAAGCCAGCGAGGGCTCACAGTTAGGTATGTGAGTAAAAGGTAAAGGATAAAAGATAAAAGGTAAAATAGATACTTTGTAATGAAGCAACAAAATATAAACAACTTAGTTCGGTTAGGGGAACTGCTTTCTAAAACCGAACGATTCAACGATATTTTTGAAAAAGCAGAACAGCAGAACAGTTGGTTTACGCGTGCTAATGTAATATTTGCCTTCAAATCGTGGAGTGAAGCCCTCAGTGAAAACAATGTACAACAATGGCTGTCGCAATATCAATTACCACAAACTACTTCGCCTAAAAAAATATTGATTATAATGGCTGGTAATCTGCCTTTGGTAGGCTTCCACGATTTGTTGTGTGTATTGGTAGCAGGACATAAGGCAATAGTGAAGCTCTCCAGCGACGATGGCGTACTACTTCCCTACCTTATAAAACAGATGAAGGCTTTTACTCCTGAATGGGCAGAAGCGGTAACTTTTACAGATGATAAAGTAACTGAATACGATGCAGTAATAGCTACGGGTAGCGATAATACCGCACGCTATTTTGAGTATTACTTTGGCAAGAAACCCCATATTATAAGGAAAAACCGCCATTCAGTAGCCGTACTTACAGGTGAAGAAACACCTAAGGAATTGCAGGATTTAGGTAAAGACATCTTTTTGTATTACGGCTTGGGTTGCCGAAGTGTTTCTAAACTATTTGTACCTCAGGGTTATGATTTCGACCTATTATTTCAGGCTATCTACCCGTATAAAGACATTATTGAAGAACAAAAATACGCCAATAACTACGACTACAACAAAGCCGTTTACCTAATGAGCTTGTATAAACTACTCGAGAACGGTTTCTTACTGCTGAAAGAAGACGAACATTACGGTTCACCTATTGCGACTCTTTTCTATGAATATTACACTAATAAAGAAGCTCTAAAAAAGAAATTAGCAACCGACAGAGAAAAGATACAATGTGTAGTAGGTCATAATTTTATAGATGGTGAAATACCCTTCGGGCAAACGCAGACTCCTAAACTATGGGATTACGCCGATGGTGTAAACACGCTTACGTTTTTACTAAATTTGTAACAACTAAATTAAAAGAATTGTTCACATAGAAAAAACACAGATTAACAACCTACTAACTATAAGACACTTAAAAAATAATTTTAGCGTTTTTATAAAAAAAATGTTCAAAAATATTGCAGGTATAAAAAAAAGTAGTACTTTTGCCACCGCATTAAAGGAGAAGTAGTGCTTTAATGGTAAAATGGTCCGTTCGTCTAGGGGTTAGGACGCAAGGTTTTCATCCTTGTAACAGGGGTTCGATTCCCCTACGGACTACAAGCATATATTAAGTTTTTTGGATTAAACAATAATTTTCAAGGTCCGTTCGTCTAGGGGTTAGGACGCAAGGTTTTCATCCTTGTAACAGGGGTTCGATTCCCCTACGGACTACTAAATGCAACTATTAGAAGTATCTTCAAAAGAAAAGGTACGGCGATAAAAATAAAACTAATAAAGGAAAATGGCAAACCATAAATCAGCATTAAAGAGAATCAGAAGAAACGAAGCAGCTCGTTTACGCAATCGTTATCAACACAAGACGGCTCGTAACGCCGTGAGAAAACTACGCGCTTTGGAAAATGTAGAAGAAGCCAAAGCTCTTTTCCCTAAAGTAGTTTCGATGATTGATAAACTTGCTAAGAGAAATATTATTCACGCTAATAAAGCGGCGAATTTAAAGAGCAGTTTAGCTAAACATATTAACAAGTTAGCTAAATAGTCATTTAGGTTTTAGATTTATCACTAATAGCCAGATTTATGTAAGTAAGTCTGGCTTTGGTGTTTTCAGTAATACAAGAGGTTATGAAGTACAGATTTTATATATTATTCAGTTTATTAACGTGTTTCATTTCGTGTAATGACGACAAAGAGACTAACAAAACAAGGCAAGTGCACAAAGTTAAATCAATTGACTTTGAGGAGTTCAAATTAATAGACCTTACCCCTAAAGCTCAAGAGGATATGAAGCATTGGAAGAGTTTTCAATCGCTGATGCAGGTGATTGTTTCGATGGCTCCTGCCAAGATTAAAAACACAGATGATTTAATGCTCTCAAACCCTGATAGCCTCTTGGTGTACAGTAGACTGTACCCTATCAATTCTAAAACTGAAAACATCAATAGCTTAGTAGAACGTGATTGGCGAGCTCCCGCAGAGGCTTCGAAAGACACTGTTTTTAGGTTTGAAAAGAAAAAGAACAATGAGGTAGCCTCTTTACAATGGAGTAGATTTTTGGTAGCAAACATTCCTTATACTTTTTCTGTAGTTTTAAAAAAAATAAACTATCCAAAAGTAAACCTAAATTTCTCAGAGTCTAACACCGATGAACTATCAGCAACCTTTGCATTAGATACGCTTAACTCCTCGACAAGCAACGTAAAAAAGACCGCCCTAGAAGACGATTGGAACAGATATCAGATTACTTTTTCACCTAAAAAATCAGCTCCTTACACTATAAAACTTTCCTTAGATGAGAATGCTAAAGAGAATGACAATGTAATTCTGTATCGTTCTGTTTTAGAACTTCCTGCTAAATACTTTCACAAAGTAGGACAGTATTCGGACAAGATTGTGGGGGAACATTCGGAAGTAGAGAGCTCTTATTATTCAGTATTCTTTTGGTTGGTGCAGATAGAAGATGCCTTACGAGAATTACTCAACGATGACGCTACCTTCCCTGAAAAGATAAATGTTCCTACTGTGAAAGCACGTCTTAGACTTTTCCAAACACAGATAAAAGCTTTAGCTGACAATGTAAAGAACAATCCAGATTTTAAAGAAGAAGAGCTTAAAAGCAATATTTCGCTATTAGGACAAACGTTTAACAGTGTGATTGCGCGTATCAATAACATCTACGGAAACGACTTAGAAGAACGAATGAAGTTTATTGGTACACAAGACACCGATAGCATACTAAAGAAACCTTATTAATTTTATCATATGAAACGAATACTAATTTTATTTTTCTTTACACTGACCACACTGTATGCACAAGAGTACGAAGTAACAGGTACTGTTACTGATAGTGCTAAAGACCCATTACCTGGTGTTTCGATAATAATTAAAGGAACTATCAAAGGTACTCAAACTGATTTTGATGGTAAATACACTATCAAAGTAAAGAATGGTGATATCTTAGAGTTTTCTTACATAGGAATGAAAATCAAACAAGTGAAAGTTACTGGACAGAATATTATCAATGTAGTTTTAGAAGAAGATAATGTTACACTTCAAGAAGTGGTGGTAACAACAGGTTATGTAGGTAAACGTAATAGAAAAAAAGATAAACAAAAGAAAGCTGTTACTTATGACATTTATGAACCCTCTCGCGAAACTTATAAAGCGATAGATGAAAGTGGCTTTAAAAGTACAGCTACAGATCCCGTAACTACTTTCTCTGCCGATGTGGATAAAGCTTCCTACAGCAATGTGCGCCGTATGATCAACTATGGGCAAAAACCTGATGAAGATGCAGTACGCATAGAGGAACTTATTAATTATTTTGATTATAACTATACACCTCCAGCCGAAGGTAGTAAAGCACCTCTCAATGCTACAACAACGCTAAGTAGCTGTCCTTGGAATCCTGATAATTATTTGTTGCGCATTGGATTACAAGCAAAGAAAATAGATCTTACCAAAGCTCCACCTTCTAATATAGTGTTTCTAATAGACACCTCAGGTTCTATGGACTCACCTAACAAGATGCCGTTGCTAAAAGCATCGTTCAAATTGCTTTTGGATAATTTACGTTCAGAAGATAGGATAGCGATTGTAGTTTATGCGAGCCAAACAGGAGTTTTACTGCCTTCCACCTCAGCTAAAGAGAAGAAAAAAATATCTAAAGTGATAGACGATTTGGTAGCTAGTGGGTCTACTGCAGGAGGAGCTGGATTGCAAACCGCTTACAAAGTAGCAAAAAAGAACTTTTTGCCCAAAGGCAATAACCGTATTATCTTAGCAACCGATGGCGATTTCAATGTGGGAATTTCTTCACGTGATAAGTTGCAACGTTTGGTAGAAGAGGAACGTAACAATGGTATATACATTTCGGTATTAGGCTATGGTATGGGAAATTACCGTGATGATATGGCAGAGACTATTGCCGATAAAGGAAATGGTAACTATGCTTATATCGATAATCTTACTGAAGCCAAAAGAGTATTAGTGAATGAATTTGGCGGTACACTTTACACCGTAGCTAAAGATGTGAAATTGCAGTTAGAATTCAATCCCCAATACGTGAAAGAATACCGATTGGTAGGCTATGAAAACCGCGCCTTAGCCAATGAAGATTTTGAAGACGACAAGAAAGATGCTGGTGAAATAGGTGCTGGGCATACCGTAACTGCTTTATATGAATTGGTACCTGCCAAAGGCGCTACAACAGATGGGTTGCGCTATCAAAAACAAGTAGAAAAAGGATTTGCTAACGAATTAGCTTTCCTCAAAATACGCTACAAAGACCCTATAGTAAAAGATGCTAAAAGCGTAGAAGAAAGCACTCCTATCCCTTTTACACTTACTGAGTTCGCTAAAACAGATGATGATTACCGCTTTGCATCAGCCGTAGCTGAATGGGGAATGCTCTTAAGGAACTCTAAATATAAAGCCAAATCCTCATTCTCTCAGGTACTTGACTTGGCTAAAAACGCTATAGGTAAAGATGAGGAAGGCTACCGAAAGGAGTTTATCCGATTAGTGGAAGTTTCGGAGAAACTGAAGTAATGAGCTAATGAAAGCCTCACCTCACTTCACATACTCTGCTCTCGCAGACTTCTCCAAAGGAGAGGAAACAATTGATAAAAACGAGTATTTACGGAGCAAAATTGTTCTAATGCTAAGTTATATAATAAAATTAATCTTTATGAAGTATTCAATGACCTTAGGGATACTTTTGCTTGTAACAATTACAGCAAAATCCCAAACGCTCGCCGAGCGTATCAACGCTAAAAATGTAACTTTAATAGATGTGCGTACTCCAAAAGAATATGCCGCGGGGACTGCTGAAGGAGCCATTAATATTCCTTTGGAAGAGATGGGTGCCCGATGGCAAGAACTAAAAGGGAAAGAGAATATCGTTCTCTTTTGCCGTCGCGGTATACGCGCTGGCAAAGCACAGGACATTCTTAAAATGCACAACATTACAGCTGTGAATGGCAAAACAGTAGAACACGTAAAATCGTTACAGAAAGTAAACTTAGCCGATAAGCTCACTTTTAAGACTGATAAACCTACTACTTATTTTGTAAAAGACGGCAAGAATGTGAGACAAGTAGCCATAGCTTTAGGTGAAGGAGGAGTGCTAAAAAAACACACTACCAGTATCCCAGCAACTCTTATTATGGTGAAAGGAACTGTACGTTTTCTTATCAATGGAGAAGAAATTGTGCTCAAAGACCTCGATACCTATCAAATACCCGTAGATGTAGAACACGAAGTGATAGGAGTAGAGAAAGAAAATGTATTTATAGTTACTAAGGGGTATTAATCAATTAGCTATTTAGAAGATATATAACTTTGCCAAAACTCGTAGCACCAAAGACAATTAGAGTTTTGGCAAAGTTTTTTATTACTTTTTACCTAAAAAGCAAGGTTATCAATCAATCTTACTCCCTCGGCGTGTACTACTATAAAAGCACGGTAGTCTTTACCTGCTTCTTTTTTCGTAATAGGTTGCAAAGTATGCGCATCGGTAATGGTAAAATACTCTAAGGTGAAGTCGGGCTGTTGAGCAAAGACTCCTTTTACCCAGATTTCTACTTCAGCAGGGCTATGAGTAGCAAAACGTTCTTTGGCAGCGAGTAGAGTGCTGTAAATAATGGTAGCACGCTGTTTCATTGGCTCGCTGAGGAGAGCATTGCGGGAGCTGAGAGCCAAACCATCGGCATTGCGCACGATTGGGCAAGGAACAATGGTTACTGGCAAGCCCTTTTGTCGCACCATTTGCTGAATAATAAGCAGTTGTTGGTAATCTTTTTCACCAAAATAAGCTCTATCGGGCATTACAATCTCAAAAAGTTTTTTAACAATCGTGCCTACACCATCGAAATGACCAGGGCGAGAAGTACCTTCCATCACTTTGTCTAATCCTGCAAAGTCAAAAGGTTCAGCGACTACTTCTTCGCCATAAATATCGGCTACGGTAGGGGCAAAAATGAATATCTCTTTACTGAACTGAGCAATCTTCTGAGCATCGGCTTCTAAGGTACGCGGGTATTTCTGCAAATCGGTAGGATTGTTAAACTGCGTAGGGTTCACAAAAATGCTCACTACCACTATATCATTCTCTTGTTTAGCTTTTTTTACGAGTGATAAATGTCCGTCGTGTAAAGCGCCCATAGTGGGCACTAATCCAATCGTTTTTCCTTGATTTTTAAGGGTTTCCAATAGGTTATGGAGTTCCTTTTGGTGTGTGTAAATCATCGGTATCAAATCTTTTTTGGGTGCAAACTTATATAAAATTATGGATATGTACATAATTTTTTGTACTTTTGTGCCTTCTAAGAGCTAATTAAAATAACTAATTACTTTTTATGAAAGATAAAAAAGTACTCTACGTATCGTCGGAAGTGTTGCCTTATTCGCCCTATAGTGAGTTGGCAAAGATGTCATTTGAAGCCCCGAGAATGGTGAATAACAATGGAGGGCAGATACGTATTTTTATGCCCAAGTTTGGTAATATCAATGAGCGACGTCATCAGTTGCACGAGGTGATACGCCTTTCGGGGATGAATATTATTATCAATGATATTGATGTACCTCTGATTATTAAAGTAGCTTCTATTCCTAAGGAGCGCATACAGGTTTATTTTATTGACAACGATGAATATTTCAGGCGCACTGGCACACTCTTTGATAGGGAAAACAATATGTACCCAGACAACGATGAGCGTTGTATTTTCTTTGCTAAAGGTATTGTGGAAACTGTTAAAAAACTTAATTGGTTACCCGATATTATTCATATACACGGTTGGGCATCGGCTTTGTTGCCTCTTTACTTGCGCACCTATTATAAGGATGAACCTATCTTTTCAGAAAGTAAGATTGTTACCTCAGTATTCGATAGCGATTATGAGGGAGCTTTGGACAGTACGCTTATCAATAAAGTGGCTTTTGATGGTATTAGCAAAAAGACGGTAGACCCGCTAAAAAATCCTACTTATTACAATTTGATGCGTGTCGCTATCAAGTATTCGGATGGAGTTGTAGTGGTAAGTGAAGATATGCCTGAGGATTTCCAAACCTACCTAAAAAATCTAAGAAAGCCTGTGCTTTACAACAGTGATAAGGAAACTTTCCAAGATTCTTACCGCGAATTTTACACTAAAATATTAAAGAAATAACAAACGAATGAATAACATACAGAAGATTTTATTTTTTGCTACTATAGTAACACTTTTCAGTGCGTGCTCAAGTAATGATTTTAACGAAATAGATGGTGGACTGCTAAAAAATCCTAACTTTGACACTAATGTATTTACAGCTACTATTCAGGTAAGCCAAGTAAAAGAAAGTGCGGTACAAACTAACGGTTTAGGAGGATATTTATTAGGACAGTATAGCCAAGTTCCCTTTGGTACCAAATCGGCTACCATAGTGGCACAAGTAACATTACCAGCTGTTAATCCGACTTTTGGAACTAAAACACAAGCCTCTGAAAATAGTGAGAACAAATCAGAAAACGAAACCGTTACAGAAGCTTATCTATACATTCCTTTCTTCAATGCGAATAGTTCTAATAGCAACGCTTCTTACTCTCAAAATGTAGAATATACGTTAGATTCTATCTATGGGAATAGAGATGCGAGCTTTCAAGTGAATGTGAGAGAACTGAACTATTTTTTAAGTGATATTGATACGGATCTCAATGCTAAAATATATTATTCAAACGACTCTAATATTACAAGTAATTTAGGTGCTTCTATTGTGTCTAACACTACTAGTACTTACACTATCAGTAATAAAGCTATTACTCGCTATCAGTTTGACAACCCACAAACAAGTGAAGATGAGAGTAAAAAAGTACAAGATGTATTAGCACCAGGGTTGCGTATTCCACTAAGCACAAATTTCTTCCAAACAAAAATTATCAACAAGGAAGGCAGTAGCGAACTTGCTAACGCTAATGAATTTAAAAAATATTTTAAGGGGATAAGCGTCAGTACTTCTAACTTTTCAAAGGATTTAATGATGCTCCTAAATATGGCAAATGCAAAAATAGAGATTGTATATAGCTATGAAACTTCAGGAACGAATTCTACAACTACAGAAACACGTAAAAATCGATATGAACTTTTATTGAATGGCATTACAGTAAACTTATTTAACAATTCAGGAGAGAGTTTGACTGATAGCAGTAAAATATACCTCAGCGGAGCTTTAGGACAAACGGCTTCGATTACTATCTCAAATACAGATATTGCCAATATTAAGTCGCAAAAACTAATGGTAACCGATGCTAGTTTATTGTTATATGTGGATAATTCAGTAAGCTATACAAAAGAGCCTGAACGCCTCTTTATCTATAACACCCAAACAGGAGCTGTACTTGTAGATTATCAGTACGACCCAACATCAAATGCTGATTCGTCTACTTATTCATATCTCTATCATCTAGGAAAATTGCAAAAAGAAAACGGAAAAGGAGCTTTTTACCAATTGAGGATTACCAATCATATTTTAAATCTGGTTAATGAAATAGGGACAAATGTACCTTTAGGAATAGTAGTAGCTTCTAATATAAAAAACACTAACTCAGGAGCATATTTGAGAGACACTAATACAAAAGGCAAAATACTATCTTCAGCAGTGGTTACTCCTTTGGGTACTGTTATAAAAGATGTAAAATTGCGTATCAGCTACACTCAACCTAAATAGTGATGGATTTAAGAGATCAGTTAAAATCACTTTTTCCTGACCATATAGAAGAGGAGATACCTCAAGAAGCTCCTTCTAATATTTGGTTGCAGGATGAACCTTTACTATGCAAATACGAAAAACGCAAAGGAAAACCCGTAACCGTAATTGAGGGCTATAATGGCGCAGAAGCCGATTTTAAGATTTTGGCTAAAGAACTCAAAACGTACCTTGGCGTAGGGGGAACTGTGAAAAACGATACTATCCTCATACAAGGTGATTACCGCGACACTATTATGCAACTTCTCAAAGAAAAAGGTTTTAAGGTGAAGCGCATAGGCGGTTGAAAACAATTGACAATTCATAATTAACAATTAGTAATATGAAATTATTAGAAGGAAAAACAGCTATTATCACTGGTGCTAGTAGAGGCATTGGGCGTGGTATAGCCAAAGTATTTGCTTCCCACGGGGCAAACATTGCTTTTTCGTACAGTTCATCAGTGGATGCTGCAATGGCATTAGAGAAAGAATTAGCTACAAAAGGTGTAAAAGTAAAAGGCTACCAAAGCGATGCTTCTAACTTCGCACAGTCGCAAGAATTTGTAGATGCCGTAGTAGCCGAATTTGGCACAGTTGATATTCTAGTAAACAACGCAGGTATCACTAAAGACAACCTACTGATGCGCATTAGTGAAGAAGATTTTGATAAGGTAATAGAAGTAAATCTCAAATCAGTGTTTAATATGACCAAAGCGGTACAACGCATTATGCTTAAACAACGTAAAGGTTCTATTATCAATATGAGTAGTGTGGTGGGCGTGAAAGGCAATGCTGGACAGTCAAACTATGCAGCTTCTAAAGCGGGAATTATCGGCTTTACCAAATCGATTGCCTTAGAGTTAGGTTCTCGAAATATCCGTTGCAATGCTATCGCTCCAGGCTTTATAGAAACCGAAATGACGGCTGTACTTGACGAAAAAGTAGTACAAAGCTGGCGTGATGCTATCCCTCTAAAACGTGGCGGACAACCCGAAGACGTAGCGAATGCTTGTGTGTTTTTAGCCTCTGAAATGTCGGCTTACATCACAGGACAAGTGCTCAATGTTGATGGAGGAATGCTCACATAATTTTGTTATATCAGAAAAACTTTTTACTTTTGCCGAATGTTAATAAAAAAATATATCATCATCGGTCTTCTGACTGTGCTCTTTACTTCGTGTGGAGAGTATCAAAAGGCCTTGAAATCAAAAGAAGGAAGCGTAAAATACACTGAGGCTGAAAAGCTATATAAGGCTAAAAAATATAAAAAAGCGACACGCCTTTTTGAACAAATAGCTTCAGAATATGCGGGTAAGCCACAAGGAGAACGTATTTATTATATGTTTGGAGATTCTTACTATCAGCTAAAACAATACAGTTTGGCGTCTTATCAGTTTGAACGACTTCAGAAATTATATCCTCGTAGCGAGAAAGCTACAGAGTCGGCTTTCCTAGAAGCAAAATCGCTTTACTTGGAAACTCCTAAATATAGTGTAGACCAAACTTATACTTATCAGGCTCTTGAGAAATTACAGTACTTTTTGGATAGATACTCTGATAGTGAATATGCTAAAGAAGCTAACGAGCTAGCCTTAGACTTAGTAACTCGCTTAGAGAAAAAAGAGTTTGAAATAGCTAAACAATACGACCAAATACGCGACTATCAAGCAGCAATGAAGTCGTTAGACAACTTTTTGACCAATAACCCAGGTAGTGTCTTTAGAGAAGATGCGTTATACACGCGTTTGCATTCAGCTTACGAGTGGGCTATCAATAGTATAGAGACTAAAAAAGAGGAACGCCTCAATACCGCTAAAGAAGCTTACGACAACTTATTGCGTGCCTATCCTGAAACTAAATACAAGAAGGAAGCAGAGAATATGCTTGCTAAAATAAACACATCATTAAAAAGTTTTATATCACAAAAATAACTACATTATGGATTTTAAGAAAATAGATGCTCCTACCACTACTGTTACTTATAACAAATCGGCTATAGAAGCACCTACGGGTAATATTTATGAAGCTATTTCTATTATTGCTAAGAGAGCTAACCAAATAAATGCGGAAATTAAAAAGGAATTGGTAGAAAAATTAGAAGCTTTCGCTACTAATAATGATAGC
Organism: Capnocytophaga sp. G1920; assembly: GCF_051417515.1. NCBI lineage: Bacteria > Pseudomonadati > Bacteroidota > Flavobacteriia > Flavobacteriales > Flavobacteriaceae > Capnocytophaga > Capnocytophaga sp. G1920. The sequence goes on along the minus strand of NZ_JBPRKH010000008.1, from coordinate 86,644 downwards.
TTGGAGGAAATCTTTGAGAATAAAGAGCAAATAGAGGTATCTCGCTTTTATGAGCGGCTGCCTAAACCACAAGCTATTGCTGTAAAAGAATGGCTTGAAGGTAAGATTTATTACCGTGAGGCCGAATAGAATTGGGTATTTATAGATTATTTGTTAGGCTTTAAGCAGTAAGCATCCGCTTGCCGTTTAGAGCCTTTTTTAATTATATTTCTAAATTATGAATATAGTACTTGGTATCACTGCGGGTATAGCGGCTTATAAAACACCTCAATTAGTGCGCTTGCTCACCAAAAATGGGCACAATGTAAAAGTAATTCTCACTGAGAATGCAAAAGAGTTTGTAACACCTCTTACCCTTAGTACAGTATCTAAAAACCCTGTACTCACAAGTTTTTCCTCTCCAGAGGGCAATTGGCATAGCCACGTGGAGCTAGCACTCTGGGCAGATGCGATGCTCATCGCTCCTGCTACTGCCAATACGGTTGCTAAAATGGCACACGGCGTATGCGATAATCTGCTGTTGGCGACTTATTTTTCAGCGAAAACTCCCGTGTTTGTCGCTCCTGCAATGGATTTAGATATGTACGCTCACCCTACGGTTGCCGAGAATTTAGCAAAATTAGCATCCTATGGTAATCATATCATTCCTGCTACTTATGGTGAACTTGCTAGCGGACTTGTAGGGCAAGGGCGTATGGCTGAGCCCGAAGATATAGTGCTGTTTATAGAGAACACACTCTCCGAAAATCTTCCTCTTAAGGGTAAAAAAATACTTATCACAGCAGGGCCTACTTATGAGGCTATCGACCCCGTACGTTTTATAGGAAACTTTTCTTCTGGCAAAATGGGGATTGCCCTTGCTAATGAAGCCATACGACAAGGAGCTGAGGTGCATTTGGTATTAGGTCCCTCTTCCGAAAAGAATATTCACTCACAAATTCACTTGCATCGGGTGGTAAGCGCTCAGCAAATGTATGAAGCTGCTGTAACCGAATTCCCTACTTGTGATATCGCTATCCTTGCCGCTGCTGTAGCTGACTATATGCCTGAAACTGTAGCCTCCGAAAAAATTAAAAAGAAAGGCGGTAATCTCAGTCTAACCTTAGTGCCTACGGTCGATATATTGGCATCTTTAGGGAAAATCAAAACTACTCAGACGCTTATTGGATTTGCCTTAGAAACTGAAAATGAAGTTGCCAATGCCCAAACTAAATTGAAGAAAAAGAATTTAGATGCTATTGTACTCAACTCCTTGCGCGATGCAGGAGCAGGCTTTGGTACCGATACTAATAAAGTTACTTTTATTACTAAAGAAACACAAATCAGTTTTCCTTTAAAAAGCAAAAAAGAAGTCGCTAAAGATATTTTAACACAGATATTTGGCATTCTTATAGAAAAGTAATATCTTTGTATTTTCAATCTTATAAAAATATAAATAAATGAAAGCATACATCTTCCCTGGTCAAGGAGCCCAATTTGTAGGTATGGGGCTTGACTTATATGAAAAATCTGCTGAAGCCAAAGCTCTTTTTGAAGTGGCTAATGGTATTCTTGGATTCTCCATTACTGATATAATGTTTAGCGGTACTGATGAAGACCTCAAACAAACCAAAGTTACCCAACCTGCTATCTTCTTGCACTCAGTAATCCTTAGCAAAGTACTCGGTAAAAATTTTGCTCCTCAAATGGTTGCAGGACATTCATTAGGTGAATTTTCCGCTTTAGTAGCCAATGAAGCCCTCTCATTTGAAGATGGTTTGGAATTAGTAGCCAAACGTGCTACCGCTATGCAAAAGGCTTGCGAATTACAACCTGGTACAATGGCTGCCGTATTAGGCTTAGACGATAGTAAGGTTGAAGAACTTTGTGCAACAGTTGATGGAATTGTAACCCCTGCCAACTATAATTGCCCAGGTCAGTTGGTGATTTCAGGCGAACTTAAAGCGGTAGAAGCTGCTTGCGAAAAAATGAAAGAAGCAGGTGCTAAGCGTGCTCTTGTCCTTCCCGTAGGTGGTGCATTCCACTCAGTACTGATGAAACCTGCCGAAGAAGAACTAGCAACAGCGATTGAGCAAACAACTTTCCACAAACCGTTATGCCCTGTATACCAAAATGTAACCACTACAGCCGTAAGCAATGAAAACGCTATCAAAACCAACCTTATCAAGCAACTTACCGCCCCTGTGAAATGGACTCAAAGTGTAGAACAAATGATAGCCGATGGCGCTACCGAATTTATTGAAGTGGGACCTGGCAAAGTACTACAAGGCTTGGTAAAGAAAATAAACAAAGAGGCAGTGGTAGCTTCGGCAGAAATATGATACAAGTAGAAAATTTACATAAATCTTTTAACGGAACTGAAGTGCTCAAAGGTATTTCTACTACTTTTGAAAAAGGTAAAACGAATCTGATTATCGGGCAAAGTGGTTCAGGGAAAACAGTGTTTCTCAAATCACTTTTAGGCCTTTTTACCCCCGATTCAGGTGACATTATCTACGATGGGGTTAAGTACGCTGATATGAAACGCAAAGAACGAGTAGCCTTGCGTCAAAAAATGGGAATGGTATTCCAAGGTAGTGCCTTATTCGACTCTATGACGGTGCTCGAGAATGTGATGTTCCCTTTGAAGATGTTTTCTCAAAAAACACCTGAAGAAATACGCGAGCGTGCTAATATAGTATTGAGCCGTGTAAACCTAGTAAATGCCGATGATAAATTACCATCAGAAATTTCTGGAGGTATGCAGAAACGAGTAGCTATTGCTCGCGCTATCGTAAACCAACCCAACTACTTGTTTTGCGATGAACCTAACTCAGGGCTCGACCCTAAGACCTCTATTGTGATAGACAACCTCATTCAGGAAATTACCGAAGAATTTAATATCACTACCGTAATCAATACTCACGATATGAACTCAGTAATGGAAATAGGGGCTAAGATTGTATTCCTAAAAAATGGTTATAAAGAATGGGAAGGCTCTAAAGAAACTATTTTCCGCACCGATAACGAAGCAGTTACTGACTTTGTATATTCATCAGAGCTGTTTAAGAAGGTAAGAAAAGCTTATTTAGAAGAACACGAGGATTAGATTAATAATTAAAATTCTAAAAAGCTACCTATAAATTTTATAGGTAGCTTTTTTATTATTAGAGAATAATTAAGGGAAATTATTTCTAAATCTCACTTAAAAAGAAAAGCTCTCCTTGGAGAAAGGAAAGCTTTCATTGGTTTACTATAAACCCGTGTAAAAATATTTACACAAAACAACACAACTAAATCTTATGAAGCGGTCTGGACGGGACTCGAACCCGCGACCCCATGCGTGACAGGCATGTATTCTAACCAGCTGAACTACCAGACCTTCAGTAAATTTGTGCAATTCTTTTCTTCATTGCGGTTGCAAAGATACTACTTTTTTTATTACCTGCAAATTTTTAGAGCGTTTTTTTAAACTTTTTTTAATCTTTCTTTATAATATATCTGATAATAAACATATTAAAGTATTAAATATTAAAGGTTGTATTGGCTGTTTTTAGATGTAATTCCACTGCATTACTATCGGTAAGGCTTGTAATATAACAAGTAATACCCATCACTTTGTCATATAACGAGCCATTTTTGCGATACTTTTCAGGTAACTTTTTAAGCAAAAGTTTATCAAATGATGTCTCTCGTCCATTCTCTTGATTAATAATAGCCGTAAAAAAGATATCTAATAAATGTTGTAAAACCACATAACCCGATACTTCTTTTTCTACAACTTCATCGGATTGATATATACGTTCCACACTACAATCTATTACATCAGTGATTTGGTGGCGATATTTACTATCATATAAAAGCGACTGGTGAAATTCTCCTGCCAAGATTGCATCTTCATTTTGCAAGAAAATATCAGTAGCATCTTGTATTAAAGCTCCTATAGCAACTGCACGCAAATAAGCAATACGTTCTTCTTTAGTTTGCAGTTTGCTATATTTATGAGTATTTATCTTATCTGAGATGATACCACCTAAATACTCTAAGGCTACATCTTCGCTGATAAGCCCTAAGTTGATACCGTCTTCAAAGTCTATAATAGTATAACAAATATCGTCGGCTGCCTCTACCAAGAAAGCTAAGGGGTGACGTGCATAACGCAATTCACCATTTACACTATTAGATTTTAGTCCTAAAGTTTCAGCCACTTCTTTGAAGAATTTTTTATCGCCTTGAAAAAAACCATATTTCTTATCAGCTATATGGTCAGTAGGACGTACAGGTAGTGATTCTTTAGGATACTTAGTAAAAGCTCCTAAGGTAGCATAAGTAAGCCGTAAGCCCCCCTCTACCCCCAAACGTGTTTCGTTAAGAATTCTAAAACCATTGGCATTCCCTTCAAAACTACACAAATCAGCATACTCGGCTTCTGTAAGTAAGTGTTTAATAGCGGTGCCTTTTTTGAATTGAAAAAACTCTCCTATAGCCTTTTCACCACTGTGTCCAAAAGGTGGATTACCAATATCGTGTGCTACCGCAGCTGCTGCAATAATGGCTCCAAAATCATTAGTTTGGTAACCCAATTCGCGCAAGTGAGGATATTTGGTGAGCACGTGTTTACCCACAGCACGCCCCAAACTACGCCCCACTACCGACACCTCAATACTATGTGTAAGACGTGTGTGTACAAAACTTGTTTTTGAAAGCGGAATTACCTGTGTTTTGTCTTGCAAGCTACGAAAAGCACTTGAAAAGACCACACGGTCATAATCCATATCAAAACTAAGTCGTGTTTCATCTTCATTTTTTCGCAAACGAAGACTGGTATCACCATATTTATTAAGAGAGAGTAAGTTTTCCCAAAGCATTTTTATTGTTCATTTAAGGTACGGGGTCATAGCCACTTCCTCCCCAAGGATGGCAACTACATATACGCTTAATAGCCAACCAGCCTCCTTTAAAAAAACCATACTTTTGTAAGGCTTCTAAAGTGTATTGGGAGCAGGTAGGGGTATACCTGCACGTAGGGGGCTTAAGTGGCGAAATGGCTACTTGATAAAAGCGCACTAAGTAAATGAAAAGATACCTCATTTCATTAGTTATTAAGTCAGTAGTTATTAGCCGTTAGTTTTCTAACTACTAACAACCAATTTCTAACTGCTACTTAGTAAATCGTTCAATTACTTCGTTGCTTACACCAGTATTAGAGAACCCTCCATCGTGGAAGAGGTTTTGCATTGTTACTTTACGAGTAAGATCGGAGAAGAGAGATACCGTATAATTAGCACAATCTTGAGCGGTAGCATTGCCTAATGGCGACATAGCATCGGCGTAGGCGATAAAACCGTCAAAACCTTTTACGCCTTGTCCTGCAGTAGTAGCGGTAGGTGATTGTGAAATGGTATTCACTCGCACTTTCTTGTCTTTACCAAAGAAATAGCCAAAACTACGCGCAATAGATTCTAAGTAGGCTTTATTATCAGCCATATCATTATAATCAGGGAAGGTGCGTTGTGCTGCCATATAAGTAAGGGCAACAATACTACCCCACTCGTTCATTGCATCATTCTTATAAAGCACTTGACATACTTTGTGAAAAGAAAGCGCTGAAACGTCCCAACCTTTTTCAGTGTTCACATAGTTAGACTCAGTATAAGGAATGTTTTTGCGCACATTTACCGACATACCGATAGAGTGCAACACAAAATCCAACTTACCTCCTAAAATCTCCATAGCTTTGGTTACCAAGTTTTGGAGATCGTCCATATTGGTAGCATCGGCAGGAATGATTTCAGAGCCTGTTTTTTCGGCTAAGTTTTTTATTTGTCCCATACGCATTGCTACGGGAGCATTGGTAAGTACAAACTTACCGCCTTCTTCGTGTACACGTTCTGCTGTTTTCCAAGCGATAGAATTTTCGTCTAAGGCACCAAAGATGATGCCTCTTTTTCCTTTTAATAAATTATACATAATTTTTTCTTTTATAAAATGAATTTTGTTCCTATGGGGCAAATGTACAAAATATTTCTGTATAAATAAAAAGCTACCTAATATTTTAGGTAGCTTTCTATCTGTATGCAATATAGCGTATTACTTTTCAAACGCTTTTAAAGCATTGATAATAATAGCAATACACTCTCTTAATTCCGTTTCATTCATTACCAATGGCGGAGCAAATCTAATGATATTGCCGTGAGTAGGTTTAGCGAGCAACCCATTATCGCGCATCTTTAGGCAGATATTCCAAGCAGTGTCACTCTCTTCTGTATCGTTGATAACCACCGCATTTAGGAGTCCTTTACCACGTACTAAGGTGGCTATTTTTGAGGTTTTGATATAGTCGCCGATTTCTTTGCGAAAAATCTCACCCAAACGAGCGGCATTTTCAGCCAAATGCTCATCTTTTACTACCTGTAAGGCTTCAATCGCTACGGCTGCTGCCAAAGGATTGCCCCCAAAAGTACTACCGTGTTGTCCAGCTTTAATCACGTGCATAATACGGTCATCGGCAAGGACAGCACTCACGGGATATACACCTCCGCTAAGGGCTTTCCCCAGTACCAATATATCAGGTTTTACATTCTCGTGGTCTACTGCCAAACGTTTTCCGGTACGCGCTACTCCTGTTTGTACCTCATCGGCGATAAAGAGCGCATTATATTTTTCGCATAAGGCTTTTGCTCCGCTTAAATACCCCTCAGAAGGAACGTATACGCCAGCTTCACCTTGTATAGGTTCTACTAAAAAGCCTGCTACTGTTGCTTTATTATCAGCAAGTACTTGTTCCAAAGCAACTAAATCGTTGTAAGGAACGGAAACAAAACCAGGTGTATAAGGACCAAAGTTTTTACGCGCATTTTTATCAGATGAAAAAGATACAACTGTAGTGGTACGCCCGTGGAAGTTCTGGTCGCATACGATGATGATGGCAGCACTTTCAGGCACCCCTTTCTGTTCGTAAGCCCATTTACGACATATTTTAATAGCTGTTTCTACCGCTTCAGCTCCTGTATTCATCGGGAGGACTTTCTCGAAGCCAAAATACTCGGTTACGTACTTTTCATACACTCCGAGCTTATCGTTGTAGAAAGCGCGAGAAGTGAGTGTAAGAGTTTGCGCTTGGTCAGTAAGTGCTTTTATGATACGTGGGTGGCAGTGACCTTGGTTTACGGCAGAGTAAGACGAAAGAAAATCGTAGTAGCGTTTGCCTTCGACGTCCCACACATATACCCCTTGCCCTTTGCAGAGTACGACGGGTAGTGGGTGATAGTTATGTGCACCGTACTGATTTTCGAGTGCCATTGCTTGTTCTGAGGTTAATTTATGTGTTATCATATATTTTGTTATATACTTTTAAAGAAAAAAAATAATATTCATCTTATCACAAAGTTATATTCTCATATTTACCTTGTCTAATAGTTATTTTTCTATCCGTAAAAACTTAGGCAAAGATACAACAATAAATTAAATAATCCTATACATTCATATAAAAAAACAAGTTTGACACCTAAATCCTTTTTATATGAAACAGTTTATATCGTTTTATACTTGTAGTATTTTTCTTCTCACAGAAATAATTTTGTAGTATTTCTTACTTTTGAACGATAATTTTATTACAGTATTAATTATTGATTTTCTTTGTATTAACATTAAATTTTATATTTATAATAAAAGATTTCTCGTGAAAATTTCTTTTTTTAAAAAATAATATTATACCTTTGCCCTCATTAAAATACCATAAATTATGACAGATACAGTATTACAATCGAAAGGTACAGATGTAAAAACAGATATAAATACAGAACTAACTGGTGCGCAACTACAACAAATGCTTGACGCTCACTGTCAAGAAATGAAAGCAGAAATGCCAGGATTCCTCTTCTATGGAATTTTGAGCAGTTCTGATGGTTCTATCTTAAGCAAAGCTTCTGCCAATGAAGAAGCTTCAAAAATAGTTGAACAAGGTTCTGCCTTTCATCTTACTATTATTGATCAAGTAAAGAAAGTAGTAGATAGCAATGACGCTTTAGGAAAGTCGGAGTTAGATTATATCCTTATTGAAACAGACAGAATCACGTTTATGTTGATGATTTCAGCTTTAGGAAAGTTCTTTTCTATTACTGCTTTAGATAGAGCTAAATCAAACGTTGGTATCTCGAGAGCTTTACTTTACAAGTGCAAAAGAGAGTTTGGGACACTATTAGACGACTTTTTTTAGTGTTTTTTTAACAGAAAAAATTATAAAGAGCACAAAGCAGACAATCTGTTTTGTGCTCTTTTTTATACTAATCAAATATAAAACTTTTAATAAGATTTCATTATAAGCTCATCATTATAGTTCTACGATATTGCTGTTTTCATCAATGAGAATATAATGCCTCTTGGAAGCATCGCATACTAAAAAAGAAGCTTATTTGAGCTTGTTGTTTCACTTTAGATAGAATGTACCATATATTTTGTAAAAACAAAAAAGCACAAATTCGGAGTGCCCAAATTTGTGCTCTGAAGATATTATTTAATATCTATTTTTTTAGAGGTGTTCGTCTAATACCCCTGCAAGGGATCTGCTTCTTTCAACTAAAGTTCTAGCTATTGCTATATTAGCTTTGGCTCTATCTAAGGCTAAGAGAATAAAATACTTCCCTGAATTTGAAATCCCAATCACATTAGTAACTTTATCAGTTTCGATAAGAATACTATGTGTTTCTTTAACTCCTAATGATTCACTTGAAGTAACCACTTTTTTCACTTGCTCTACAATAGTTGAGAAAAAGGGAGAGACTTCGTTTGCAATTTTTGAAATTTCTGGATTAGCTGCAGAACTTCCTATGATAGTTCCATCAGCGCAATTAAGAATTCCACAAAAGATGAAGCCTGGCAAATTAGCTTTCATATCTAAGCAGAGCTTGTTAACTGATTCTTGTAATTCTTTACCTGTCATAAACTTGATTTTTTTATATGTTATTTTGATGCAAATATATGTATAATATATACAAGTATTTCTTTTTTAACATTATTTAATGCTTTTTATATATGCTTTAAGTTTTTTAACTTGTATTATTGTGAAATAAAACAGAAAAATAAAAGCATTAATATATCATCACAGCTCCTACGGTAGCGTTGCTGGTCTCATCGATGAGGATAGCACTACCCATTGGAGGATTGCTTTGGAAAGCATCGTATACTAATGGGGAAGCCATTTTAAGTCGGATTTTTGCGATTTCATTGAGTTTTACACTTTCTACACCTTCAGTTTGGTTGAGGGTATTGACGTCTATTTTATACTCTATTTCCTTCACAATTGCTTTTACAAGTTTACTACGCTGTTGCAACAAGTATTTATTGCCTTCGCGCAATTCGCGTTTATCCATCCAGCATACAATAGCCTCGATATCTTGCCCTTGCTGAGGCTCTGCTCCTTGTTTGGCAAAGTAGTCGCCACGAGAAATATCGATATCGTCTTCGATGTGTAGTACTACTGGGTCACCTGCCTTTGCTTCTGCAACTTCTTCGCCGTTATACTCTATCTTACTGATTTTTGTAGTAATACCTTCTGGTTCTACTATTATCGCATCACCTTTGCGATATGTGCCCGAAATGACTTCTCCCGCATAACCGCGGTAATCGTGTAAAGCTTCGGTTTGTGGGCGTATTACATACTGCACCTGAAAACGAGGTTGGTCATAGTTGTCTTTGCTAATTTCTACAGTTTCCAAAAAGTCTAAAAGCGAATTACCTTTGTACCAAGGCATCGCCTCAGTGGTATTCACGATATTATCGCCTACAAAAGCCGAAATAGGGAAATAGTGCACGCTCTTCAATCCTAAACGTTTGGCAATCTCTTCGTACTCTTGCTTGATATTGTTAAACACCTCTTCGCTATAACCTACCAAGTCCATCTTGTTTACGGCTACCACTACCTCTGGGATATTGAGCAGGGAGGCGATGATTGAATGGCGACGAGTTTGTTCGGTTACGCCATTGCGAGCATCTACCAAAATGATTATGAGCTCGGAATTAGAAGCCCCCGTAATCATATTGCGGGTGTATTGGGTATGACCAGGAGCATCGGCGATGATAAATTTGCGTTTGGGAGTAGCAAAGTAGCGGTAGGCTACATCGATAGTAATCCCTTGTTCGCGTTCAGCACGGAGCCCGTCGGTGATGATAGCGAGGTCGATACCATCGTCGTTCTTATTTTTTGATTGTTGTTCCAATGCTTCGAGCTGGTCGGCTAAAATGCTTTTGCTATCGTATAACAATCGCCCTATAAGGGTACTTTTACCGTCGTCTACGCTACCTGCGGTGATAAATCGTAATATATTCATTTGCTTTATTTCTGTTGAGTAAATATAATTTGGTGCAAAAGTACAAACTAATTGGCAAATTAGCAAATTTGGAACTTAGTAAATGGGGTAAATGCTAATAATACCAGAAATGCCAATAATACCAATAATACCACCAAGGGGAATGGACGGGTCGGACTTTTTCAGACGGGTCGGACAGGTCAGAGGAGGAGTTGGAGGATTCGGAAGGAAACGGAAAAGTTCGGAAAGGCGTGTTGAGGTAAAAGGTAAAAAGTAAGAGGTAAAGTGGGTGTCGTTAGCTTATAGGAAGCTTATAGGAAGCTTATACGAATCTTGGACGATTGGTATAGAAAGGGTATATAAATAGTTGATTAACACTATGATACAACAATGCTAAAAATGTTAAAAACGGAGTTTCGAGGCGAAAGAAAGAGAAATAGGTGCTAGGCCTTAGGCCATAGGCACTAGGAGAAAGTATGACGGAAAATCGGGAATTAGTGACGGGAAAGGCGAATGAAAAATAGAATTTTGTTATATTGAATTGATGTTATTTAACTATAAGGGACGAAAGAAGAACTAATAATAACTCGTATTAAAAGTTTTACTACAAAAAACTTTACTATTAATACCAAATTTTATACTTTTGCGCAAAATAAATCAAAGCTAAAAACGAGCTCATCGCTTAACTGAAATAAGAAAATGAGCCTCTGAGACAATTAAAAGATTATAAGGTAAAAGATAAAAAAGATGACAAGTGATAAAATGAGAATTGTATTTATGGGGACACCTGACTTTGCGCTGGCGTCGCTAAAAGCATTAGTAGAGAACCATTACAACGTAGTAGGTGTAGTAACGGTAGCCGATAAACCTTCGGGACGCGGACAGAAGCTACACGAGTCGCCGGTGAAACTGTATGCCGAAAGCAAAGGGATACCGGTGTTACAACCCATAAAACTAAAAGATGAAACTTTTGTAAATGCACTGAAAGCCTTACAACCCGATTTGCAAATAGTAGTAGCCTTCCGTATGTTGCCCGAAGTGGTATGGCGATTGCCTAAATACGGCACATTCAATCTGCACGCCTCTCTTTTACCTAACTATCGTGGAGCAGCTCCCATCAACTGGGCAATTATCAACGGGGAAAAGGAAACAGGGGTAACGACTTTCTTTATAGACGAGAAGATTGATACGGGAGCTATTATCGCACAAAAGGTTACACCTATTGAGTCTCACGAAACAGCGGGCACCTTACACGACAAACTAATGGTGCAAGGTGCTGAATTGGTACTAAAAACCGTAGATAGCATTGCAGAAGGTTCTTGCACTACCCAACCACAAAACAAAGAAGTAACCTTTGCCGAAGCTCCTAAGATATACAAAGAGACTTGTAAGATAGATTGGCAAGCGGAAGGAATGACAATAGAGCGTTTAGTGAGGGGAATGAGCCCCTACCCTACTGCGTGGACAGCGTTTGTACAAAAAGGAGAAGTGCTAAATGTAAAAGTATATGATGCTCTTTTCGAACCTGTCTCTCATCAATATCCTATTGGGGAACTCTTAGTAGGTAAAAAAGGACTGCGTGTAGCTGTAAAAGATGGTTATATACAGCTATTAGAATTGCAATTGCCTGCTAAAAAACGTATGAAAACCACAGACTTGCTAAATGGGTTTAGCTTTGATAATACCACAATACTATAATGACGAGTCGTAGCACGATAGGCAATTAAAAAACTTTGGTAAAAATTGATTCTCTAATCAGATAATTGACAAACTGGCTAATTGGCTAATTAAAATATTTATCTCTTCTTCTGTATTAAAGCTGTGTAAACATATTCTCAGGCGTTCTTGTCCCGCAGGTACGGTGGGTGCTAAAATCGGTAATACGCCTATATCTTGAGCTTGTAGTACTTCAGCAAGTGCTTTCACTCGTTCATTGCCTGCTACTACTATAGCTTGAATGGCTGAATCAGAAGGAATAAAACCCTGTATGTTGTATTTGGCAATTTGCGTTTTAAAATACTGTATATTATGATGCAGTTGTTCTATTGATTTAGTTGTCTGTAAGGTCTCATATCCTGCCCTAATAGTTGCCACACTATGTGGACTCATAGCAGTGGTGTATATGAAAGAGCGTGAAAAGTTCACTAAATACTGTATAACCTCATTTGAAGCTAAGACAGCTGCTCCGTGTGCTCCTAAGCCTTTCCCAAAAGTAACGATGCGGGCAAAGATTTCTTCTTCTAACCCCAATGCTTGCACCAACCCAGAGCCGTGTTTGCCAAATACTCCTATGGCGTGAGCTTCGTCTACCGCTATATAAGCCCCATACTGCTTTGCTAATGTTACCAAACGCACCAAATCAGGACTATCACCGTCCATTGAAAAAACTGTTTCAGTAACGATGAGCACCGTTTTATCAAGGGTAGCAAACTTCTTTAAGAGCTTTTCTAAATCGTCTAAATCGTTATGTTTAAACTTATAGGAGTTGGCTAAACTCAGTGAAATACCGTCGCGTATAGAAGCGTGGCTGTAACTATCGTATAAGATAATATCACCCCGTCCCACGATGCAGGAGAAGAATCCCACATTGGCGTCATAGCCCGAATTGTACAAAAGAGCGGTTTCAGCCTTATGAAAATGAGCTATATAGCTTTCGGTTTCGGAAAAGATAGGCAAGTTACCTGAAAGCAATCGCGAGCCTGTAGCCCCGTGAGGTGCCGTTTGCGGAGAGAGTAATTGAGAGATGCGTTTAGTAATCTCAGAATTTGTACTGAATCCTATATAATCATTGGAGTAGAAATCAATAGCAAAATGGCGTTGCTTAAGAGTGCGAAGAGCGTTGTGAGCCTCACGTTCAGCTAATTTTTCTTTGATGTGTTTCATATTGAATATTCTTTTATTCTTTCTCCTTTACGGGAAAGAAAAAGGCTCTGGGACGAGCTTTAAAGGCTCTCCATACACAACGACCTAAATATTTTAGTTCTGAAGCAGGTACTTCGCGAGAGCGCAAGGCTATCCATAGAGAGAGACCAAAACTCACAATAAAATTACCAAAGCCTATAATACCTATGCCTAAGATACACCAAAAGATATTCTCCAAGCTAATGATAAAATTCATACCATACAAGCCATAAGCTAAATTACCACTGGCAAAGGTGATGTGGCGTATATCGATGGGCAAACCGAAGAAATGACCTATTGCCCACGCACTTCCCATAAAGACTCCAAACCAAATATTTGAGACGACACTCGGCCACTTTTGTTGCATCCAGTTAGCAACGCGTTGCATACGTACTTTACCAAAGAAGCCTTTAAGAAAGGGGTGTTCGGAAAGACGATAATAGAAGTTGTTAAAGTTGTTTACACTAGCTACGTTACCTGCTATAATACCTGATAAGAACAGAAATATCCCTGCAATACAAGCGTGCAAAAATACAGGGGTGTGCCATATATTCAGGTCTTCCAAGAGATGTAAACTCTTTTTGGTAGCGATATTGTAACCACTGAGATAACTCATTCCTATCGCTAAAAGCATAGACACAGGAAAAGCCCCAAACACATTGCCTACAAAGGCAATGAACTGCGAACGGAACAAACGCGTGAAAAGAGTCGAGAACTCGGTGTAGTGTTTCTGTTTTTCTTTATTGTTATCGTTGTCGCTGAGGCTCTCTAAAGTCTTGGCAATCGTAGAAGCCGTCATCGCAGGTTGCTTGGTAGCCAAAGTAGACCCTGTGAGGTAGATGAGCACAAAACCAATAGCGTAGTTAAAACTGTAGTTCAGCGCACGGAAAAAATCACTTTGGTCGGGTTGCATCGACATATAGAGTTTTACCAAACACATAAACCCTACGATAACGCCACCCCACAAAGCTGTTTTGAGCATCTTGAAGTACTCACCGGTAGTAGAAGTAATATAGTGTTCACCTGTCTTTCCGGTATAGTTCGTAATCTCGTAGGTGATGTTATAAACACTATCATCTATCAGCTTTCGAATATTGTTCTTCTTAGAATTAGTTTTCACCATATCTAAGTAGAAGGCAATTGTTTTTTCACATTTATCAGCTTCTTTCTCTATAAATAGGTAGTTATAGAGTCGCTTGATGCGTTTTATTTGCTGACGGATGAGCAAAAGAGTTTGGTTCACACTGAAACTCACCCCATATTTAGAAGTATTGGCATCAGCTTTGTTTACGAAATCCTCACACTGACCAGCTAGGATATTCAGCTGTTTATAATCGAGTTCGTGGTCTTGTATATATAGATAAGGGTTATCTTCCTTGGAAAGAGTACGTGCAAGATTGTTCAGCTCATCGTCGAGAGCGATAAAGGGGCTGTTGAGATGAGCATATTCAGGCACCATACGGCGCACATCAGTTTGCAAGGCGAGCCCTCCCATACGTTGAGAGAGAATCATTATCGCCAAAAGGATTTGCTTGGAGGTAGTTTTGCTCTCACTATCCTCATAGAAAGTAGATACAGCAAGAATATCAAAGAGTTCTTTCCAGTTATCTAAAGGAATTTGATGTACCCACTTCACATCGGAAGGACGGTAGAAGAGTTGGTTGAGTATGTATTGTATATTCTCTTCCGAAGGCTGGTCGGGTAAAAGCTGACGACTGATACGGCGACGCAATTCTTTGAAGAAAGAAACACTGTTCAGCAGACCAGCATCAGTGAAAAGAATTACTTTTTGTTTATTAGCAAATACTTTGTGGAGTTTTTCCTTGAAGAAAGCGATGCTGTTGGGTTTGTGTTTGATTTCAGTGATGAGTTCATCGATATTGAGGGGAGACTTTTTATTTTTACTTTTGCGACGAAAGTAGTTCACTACATCAAACAAGAAGTCGATATCTTCATAGTCTGATGAGTGCATATAAGTCTCAAAGATTTCATAAATAGATTTATATTCTTTTGCGAATCGCAACATATCTTACAATGAATAATTAAGAATTGATAATTAACAATGAGGGAGCAAAGGTATGAAATTTTTGGTAATTTGTAGTATTTATCAATAAAAAAGGCTACCCAAATGAATGGATAGCCTTTGTTAGCTGTTACTCAGATCCAGCTACTCCTGTTCGCTGGTTTTACCTGTTTAGAAGTTGTAACGTACTCCGAAGCTAAAGGTACGACCTTCACCAAAGTACACAAGATTACTCACATCAATACCTTTGTACGTCTTGCTTGTATCAGTAGCGTGATTACTAGTATAAGACTCTGAAATATAGTAAGTATCAAGTAGATTATAGGCTTGCACTGAGAAAGTAAGGCGTTGCTTATCGGTAAGTTGCCATTTATAAGACGCTCCTAAATCAAAGAGATTATAACTTGGCAATTTAAGAGCTCCTTTTTCAGCTTCAACTTTTTTATTAAAATTAGAAATATTTAAGTTTGCATACAGATCATCTACGTAACGCCAATCGATGTCAAATTTAAGTCCTTTCACAGGTAATACAGTTAGCCCCAAAGAGGCTGTGGTTTGTGCAGTAGAACCTACTTTCACTTTGTCTAAGAAAAGTTTTACTTGGCTAGCACTACCTGCTGGCACTACATTACCTTGATCATCAATAGTTTCATTACTTTCATTAGTAAGATTACCAGAAGCATCTCCTTTATAATACCAATCACCTAATGAAAGGGAACCGTTTACTCTTAGATATCTATTGATATTGGCATTTGCTTCAACTTCTATACCTCGGTGAATTTCTTCGATTCCTAAAATATTTGCATAAGCACGAATTGTATTATTTTTAAGGTTATTAGATTTGCGCAAGTAACGATCTTTCCAAGAAGTGTGATAAAGATTTACATTAGCATTCAAGAAACTTGATTTAAATCCGTAACCAAGTTCTACTCCAAATATTTTCTCATTGGTAAGAGCAGGGTTTAAGAAGTTTCGATAATTAGGATATACAGCATCAAACAATGGTTGTTTAGAGTAATATCCCACATTTGCAAACACATTGTGATGTTCGTTAATATTGTAATTTACCCCACCTTTGATATTATAACCTACGATATTTTTGAAACCTGTTTTAGTGCTCATAGCAGTTTCAGGTTTACCTGTAATAGCTAATGTACCAGGTTTTAAAAAATTATCTATACGCTGGTAAGACTGCACTGAAGTAGCTCCTTGAATGAAGGCAGAGAAATGATCATCAGAGTATTCAAACTGAGAGAAGAGACCAAACCATTTCACTTCTCCATCATTGCTATAGCCTATTTGGTTTTCTAAAGGCTCTGTTTTTTGGAACGGATTCCAAGAAATATCAGCAGGTACTACAGTGGTTACTACATTAGCATTGGCAAGATTTTTATTTTTGCTATCCGTATAAGAATTGTTACCTAACATATCAGTAACTACTTGGTGGTGATAACCGTAATAGTATCTACCATCTAAACCAATATTTGCCGTAAAGTTCTTATTAATTTGGTGTTGTAAGTTGGTAAGGAATCCGTACCAGTCGTGTGAGTTTACAGAACCATTACGTATGAAACCCTGATTATTTACTTTAAATTTTAACTTCTGATTTGGATCATTAGGATCTGTTATTTCTGCTTGTCCTCCTGTACCTGCTTGTCCAGGATGAACCATAGGTATCAAACCATCGACAGCTTCTCCTTTATTATAAGCTACTGCTTTATCAAAATCAATCAATCCATCTTCAGTGCGTAGTGTATTTAAATATTGTTTCTCAGTAGAATAGGTAGTCGTACCACTTGTCGTTTGTGATGCTTTTAGAGAGTATGCTTCACCTAAAGAATTAGTACCCATACCACGCCCTAAAGAAGCGTAAACTACAGTACTAAGAGAAGTGCTCTCGCTCATTTTCCAATCCCAGTTGAGCATAGCCACAGGTTTGTGATATAGATTTTTCTTGATAGTATATTCCTCACCATCTAAGTACCCCCAATCTGAATTGTATTTGCGATTAGGTTCATCACCATTATCATAACGCAAATAGTTAGCTAATGACGGACTGTTAGAGCGTTGGTGGTGCCATTGTGGAGCTCCTGTAAACATCAATTGGAAACTGTGTTTATCCGAAGGTTCGTAACCTAAAGCAAAGTAATAACTATAACCATCAAATTTGGTACCATCTACGTACTTGCGCCCCGTATTTTTGCTAAACAACACAGAAGCCGACCAACCTGTAAGACTTTTACCTGTATTGTAAGCAACTAATCCTTTATACTCTTGGCTACTACCATAGCTAAAGTAAGCAGTACCTCCTTCGGGCATATCGGCAGCACGTGTTACCACATTAATTGTACCTCCTACTGAAGCTATTGCTAATTTAGAAGCACCAAGCCCGCGCTGTACTTGCATCGCTGACGTAACATCAGCAAGTCCTGACCAGTTACTCCAATAAACAGTACCACCTTCCATATCGTTTACAGGCATACCATTTACCATCACAGCAATGTTTTTGGTGTCAAAACCACGAATATTAATTCTTGAGTCGCCAAAGCCTCCTCCCCCTTTTGTAGCATAAACAGAAGGTGTTCTATTGAGTACTTCAGGAAGCTCTCGTGTACCTAATTTTTCTATAATTTCGGTAGCTTGAATAGTAGATACCGCCACAGGTGTTTTGCGCTCTTGTGCAATGTCTAACAAGGTACTTTTACCTGTTACAATTACCTCTCCTAGGGTTTGTTGGTCGCTTGTAAGGGTAATTCGCACGTGCGCCTTACCATTCACAAGTTTATACGAAACTGTCTTGGTAACATATCCAAGATAAGAGAACTCTAAGGTTCCAGTAGGTGAGTCTACATTCAAGGAATACTTACCGTCCATATCAGTAGAAGCTCCTTTGGTAGTCCCTTTAACCAAAACATTTGCTCCCATTAACGGAGCGTTGTAATCACCATCAATTACTTCCCCAGTAATGACTCCTTGCTGAGAGTAAAGCATCGATGTGAGAAAAAGTACGGCTACATTTAAAAACCAGCTTTTCATTATATTAGTTAAATTAGTTACGAGTGGTTATGGTCAGTAGTGAGCTAAATAGTACTACTTAATTCGGAGCAAAGTTAGTAACTTTTTTGATATCCCCCAACAGATTTACCAAAATATTTTCTAACATATTTATTAACAAGGGCTCTACTTACACATAAAACATTAAATACAAGTATGTTGTAAGCTTTAAGTTATGTATATAACAAAAATAAAGTGTTAAATTTTAACTATTTTTTAATCTTTTGTAGTAGATTTGCGCTCTAAACCGAGCTTATACAGCAATGAATAGACAAAAGAAACATACCCAAGCCTTTATTTTGGTAGCACTTTTATTCTTACTTTTTGGAGCTTTAACAGTGCTCATACAGCTCTTATTACCTCACCTTCGTGACGTTTTTCAGTTGCGTTATTCCGATGCTGCCTATATTCTTCTATCTTTCTTCTTGTCTTACTTATTTTTTTCTATCCCTGCAGGTTTTATTCTCACTAAAATAGGCTATCAGCGGGGTATTATCTTAGGTCTTTTGCTCATCTCTTTGGGCGCTTTGCTCTTCTATCCTGCTGCCGGAGAACGCTTATATTGGATATTCTTAACTGCTATCTTCGTATTAGGCTGTGGTGTTACTTTCCTGCAAGTGGCTATGAATTCTTATGTGGTAATCTTAGGTGATGAAGCCACTACGCCTCGTCGGCTCACTTTCTCTCAAGCCTTCAACGCCATAGGCACTACCATTGCCCCTATATTTGGAGCCGTTTACTTACTGAGCAATGAAGTAAAAAAAGAAGCCGAAATAGAAGCCTTAGACACTACGGATAAGCTTATTTATTTCCGTGAAGAAGCCCTCTCAATACAATTGCCTTTTTTATACATTGCCTTATGGGTACTTGCTTTAGCATTTGTTTTCGCAGTGGTTAAATTACCTTATGCTTATAGAATAAAAGAAGAAGTAAATAAAGAAAGTTATTGGAATCTTCTCAAGAAAACTCCCTTACTGTTGGGGGCTATAGGTATCTTCTTGTATGTAGGTGCTGAAGTAGTGATAGGAAGTTACGCAGTAAACTACTTAATCGATATGAACATCACTAAGGATATTTTAGAGAACCCTTCTATGTGCTTTATTGTAGAAACGCTTGGCTCATTGGCGGGGAAACCTCATCTAACCTCAGCCAACCCCAAAGCTGTTATAGCTGTTTTTCTCACTTTCTACTGGGGAGGTGCTATGTTAGGACGCTTTATCAGTGCTTATCTCATCAAGTGGATTGTTCCCGCCAAAGTTCTCATTGCTTTTGCTATAGTTGCCATATCTCTTATTTTATTTTCTATCAATACCGGTGGTTTGCTCTCAATGTGGGCTTTATTAAGTATCGGTCTCTTCAACTCTATGATGTTCCCCACTATTTTTGCGCTTGCTTGTGAAGGGATAGACGAACTCAAAACTCAAGCTTCAGGTATCCTTTGTACGATGATTGTCGGTGGCGGACTCTTGCCTATTCTGTACGGTTCTCTTACTGATTATATAGGTTTTCGCTTAGCATTCCTCACCTTAGTAGTTTGCTATAGTTACATCGCTTTCTTTGGCTTTTACAAAAGCAATAAATAATTTTATTAAAGCTTAATGGGCAATAAAAAACTTTGTCAGAGTCCAAGGACTCTGACAAAGTCTATAATTTACTAATTTTCAATTTTGTTACTTGCTAATTCCACGAACAGTTCTTCTCCTTCTTTTACTACTTTCGCTACTTTCTTACTGGTAAGACCTTTAATGGCTTTATCCCATTTCTTGTTAGAAAATGCTGTTTGTGTTTTGAGAGCATCTAAAAGCAGTCTTTCTGAGGTTTTTAAAAGCTCAAACACTACTTTCTCGTCTTCCGAAAGCTCTACTTCTTTCTTCTCAGGACGCATTTGTGGGAAGAAAAGCACTTCTTGTATGCTCTCATTATTGGTGAGGAACATTACGAGTCTGTCCATACCGATACCCAAACCTGAGGTAGGTGGCATACCGTATTCAAGAGCACGCAAGAAATCTTGGTCAATGAACATCGCTTCGTCGTCGCCTTTTTCTGAGAGTCGCAATTGTTCTTCAAAGCGCTCACGTTGGTCAATAGGGTCGTTCAATTCCGAATAAGCATTGGCAATCTCCTTACCGCATACCATTAACTCAAAACGTTCAGTAAGGTCGGGGTTGTCGCGGTGTTCTTTGGTCAGTGGCGACATCTCTTTGGGGTAATCAGTGATGAAAGTAGGCTGAATGAAGTTACCTTCACATTTCTCACCAAATATCTCATCTATCAGTTTGCCCTTGCCCATCGCCTCGTCTACCACAATACCGATAGACTGTGCAAAGGCTCTCAATTCGTCTTCTGTCTTTCCAGTGATGTCAAAGCCTGTGAACTGTTTAATAGCATCAGTCATCGTAAGGCGTGGATAAGGAGCTTTGAAATCTACTGTATGTTTACCAAAGGTCGCCTTAGTAGTACCATTCACCGCCATAGCGCAATGCTCGATCAAGCGTTCAGTGAAGTCCATCATCCAGTGATAATCTTTGTAAGCCACATAAATTTCCATAGCCGTAAACTCAGGGTTGTGAGTTCTATCCATACCCTCGTTGCGGAAGTTCTTAGAAAATTCATACACTCCGTCAAAACCTCCTACAATAAGACGTTTCAAATAGAGTTCGTTGGCAATACGCATATACAGCGGAATGTCCAACGCATTGTGATGGGTGATAAACGGGCGTGCACTAGCTCCCCCTGGGATAGCTTGTAGTATAGGCGTCTCTACTTCCAAATATCCTGCATCGTTAAAAAACTGACGCATAGCATTGAAGAGTTTAGTGCGCTTGATAAACACTTCTTTCACTTGTGGATTTACTACCAAATCTACATAGCGCATACGGTAGCGTTGTTCAGGATCGGTGAAGGCATCGTGTACTTTACCATCGGCATCTACCTTAGGCATAGGTAGCGGACGTAATACTTTTGAAAGTAGCGTAAAGTTCTTTACCAACACGGTTTTCTCACCCATTTTAGTGATGAAGAGCGTTCCTTCAGCACCTATAAAGTCACCTAAATCCAATAACTTTTTAAACACCTCATTGTAAAGCGTTTTATCATCGGTAGGGCACATCTCATCACGGTTGAAGTACAATTGCATCGTGCCTTCACTATCTTGCAAAGTAGCAAACGAGGCTTTTCCTTGTACACGCAACGACATTAATCTACCGGCTACAACCACTTGTTTACCTTCTTCATAATGGTTGGCTACGTCCTTAGAGGTAGTATCAACCGGGTATAATGGAGCGGGATAAGGGTTTATCCCCAATTCTTTCAATTTAGAAAGTTTTTCTCTGCGAATGATTTCTTGTTCTGATAACATCTTTTTTAATGATTAACGCTTAATGATAAATGGTTAGTGGCTAGTGATTAATTGAAATACTTTTAGGGTGCAAAAGTACGGCGTTTTTTTGACTTACACAATAGTATTCGCAAATAAACACGACGTTCATATTTAAAGTTTTAAGAGTCTTCTCCCTTACAATCCTATTTATTCTGTAAAACAATTCTTCATAATGTGCTTTTGCTAGCAAAGATACTAAGTTATTTCTAAATGTGAACACTGTGCATTGACGTACTTTTATATTCTCTATACACCTCCCATAATACACAAAGAGAGACTAAAAAATAACTATGCTGATGTTCACCTATAAAAAAGACTGCCTAAAGAATTATGTTTAGGCAGTCTTTCCTATATGATGTATCGTTTTATGCTATCCAAAAACGTGTAAAGCTTCAAAAGCTACTAAAGTAAGATAGCCTAACACAAAACCTAAAAGGGCTATCCATAAGATGTTTTTCACATACCAAAAGAAATTAATCTTCTCCATACCCATAGCTACTACTCCGGCAGCCGACCCGATGATAAGCAAACTACCTCCTGTACCAGCCGCATAGGCAATGTAGTGCCAAATACCACTATCCATAGGTTCTTGGAACATACCCATACTGGCAGCTACTAATGGTACGTTGTCTATTATAGCAGAGGCGAAACCTAAGAGCAAAATCACTATGTTTGTACTTGGGATAGTCTCATTCAATGTTTGTGCAAAGTTGAAAAGCGTACCGATAGTTTGCAATGAAGCCACCGCCAAGAGGATTCCTAAAAAGAATAGTATGCTCGAAAACTCGATACGGCTCATCGCACGGTGAATACTGAATTTATCCTTATCAGTTGATGAAAGTTCTCTAATAGGTTTTAATTTTTCAGAAATAAACCACATAGTAGCCAATGAAAAAAGCATCCCTATATAAGGAGGTAAGTGTGTAATCGATTTAAAAATAGGCACAAAGATAATAGAGATAAAGCCTATTACCAACACAGGCATACTGCTCTTGTAAGTAATACTCTCTTCGCTGTTTGAAGTGTCTATCTTTCCTTTGAATACAGGTAAAAATGAAGCAACTAACAAAGGTACTATCAAGCATACAGTAGCAGGAATAAATACGTATTCTACTAATTTAGCAGCGGTTACTTTGTTTTTTACCCAGAGCATAGTAGTTGTTACGTCACCGATAGGAGACCAAGCTCCTCCCGCATTGGCAGCGATCACAATGAGAGAAGCATACCAAATGCGCTCTTTTTGGTCAGGTATGAGCTTACGTACAATGGTTATGAGAATAATGGTAGTAGTAAGGTTGTCGATAATAGCAGAGAGAAAAAAAGCAATAACACCTATAATCCAAAGCAATTTTACTTTGCTTCTGGTGCGAATCATCCGCTTGATGATTTCAAACCCACGGTGCATATCAATGATTTCTACAATGGTCATTGCACCGATTAAGAAGAAGAGTATTTCGGAAGTTTCAGCTAAGTGATGTCGTAGTGCTTCATCAATAGCATTACTGTTGTTAGCTATATCTACGGGTACTAACACTCCGTTGAGCACTTCTAGTACATCAAGGTTAAATACTTTAAGTATCGTCCAACAGATGACAGCCATAGCTAAGGCTGAAATGGTTTTGTCTACCTTTATTTGGTGTTCGGTAGTAATACAAAGATAGCCAATGAAAAAAATGGCAATAATCCACGCTTCCATATAATAAATTCTATTTTAAAAATTAACGTGGCGCAAATGTACTAAAACTTCTCGTTATATACCAAATCTTTTTAAAAGTTTTTATTCGCAGATAGGGCTTGGTACACCACTCCTTGTATCTTTTGGCGCACCAATCGGTTTACTAAAAGTTTATTGTCAGAAGAGGGATAAGTGCGGTTCGAGAGGATAACTATTACTATTTCATTAGTGGGGTCAGCCCACGCAAAAGTACCCGTAAAACCGGTATGTCCAAAGCTATCCATTGGTACACAACCACAAGTAGGACCTGATTTGCCTAACTGTGGTTTATCGAATCCTAAACCCCGACGGTTACCTTCTGGACAGTAGTTACAAGTGTTGAAGATTTTTATAGCCTGAGGTTGCAAGAACCACGTACCACCGTAATACCCTTGTTGGAGGTACATTTGCATTACTTTGGCTACATCGTCGGCTGTTCCAAAAAGTCCTGCGTGCCCACCAACCCCTCCTAAAAGGGCTGCTCCTTGGTCGTGTACGTACCCTCGAAGCTCCTGAGAACGAAAGGTCTTTTCATCTTCGGCAGGCGCAATATTTACAGGAGAGAAGCGTTGCAAAGGAAGAAAAGTAAGCTGGTAGGCTCCTAAACCTCTATAAAAATGCTTCTGAACGATTTCTTGTAGGGGCTTCTTGTTTTTTTTTTCTATGTACTTCTTGAAATAATAATAAGGGAGGTCGCTATACAAGTACTTTTTATCTTTGATAAGCTCACTCTCGTCAATTGTTTTATAAATACTGTCAGCATATCCTTCTCTAAGATATAAGTCTTTGGCTACCTCAGTAGGGAAAGAATCACTTTTGGTAGTGCTGTAATACTCAGGCAAAGGTTTTTTATCAATGTCTAAGGTTTTTCGGTAAAAAGGAATCCACGACTGGAACTGAGCATAGTGCGAGAGCACATCTTTCATTACCAAATCTCCCTTGTTTGTATGTTTGAGCTTTGGTAGCAAATCCTCAAAAGTATCTACGGGTTTGAAATCTCCACGCACATAAAGGCGCATCAATTCGGGGAGAGTAGCCAATATCTTCGTAAGCGAAGCGAGGTCGTAAATAGTATTGTCGGTCACTTTATTGGCTGGATTGTAATCTAAAGTACCAAAATTCTTACGGTAAACTACCTTCCCTCTTTTGGCAACCAATACTTGCATCCCGGGTGTCATCTTTTGTGCTACAGCATCAAGAGCAATGCTGTCTATCTCTTTTAGTTTAAGAGAATTGAGTCCCACGCTTTCAGGTAAGCCGTAAGCTAAGCGTCCTATTCTGGGAGTAACAATTGAAGTGCCTACGGGTAAGTTAGGGTGTGCTGTTACAGGCAAAACTCCTTTGCCCTCAATAGCACCAAAGATGAGCTGAGCGGCTTTCTCTTGGGCTACTTTGTTATTTTGGTAAGCAAATACAATAGCTTTAATAGGAGCTATATTTTTCACGTCAAGCATCGCATAGGGGCGAGTAAACACTGCGAGGATTACCTTTTTTTTCTTAGCAATATGGTCTAACCATTTCAGTTCGTTCTCTGTAAACTTGTATGCGTCCCAAGGGGTCTTATCTGGTTTGTGCAACCCGATGATAATCGTGTCAAAAGGTTCAACTGCTTCATATAGCTGTGCCTCATTCTTAGGCTCAATAAGCACGGTCTCTGCGTATTTGCGTAAAGTAGAATAAAACGCCCAACCACTGTCGTTGCCAAACTTCACATAGGCTATTTTGCGCTTGTCCAAGTCTTTTATAGGCAGTATATTTTCCTTGTTTTGCCCTACAGTAATCGCATTTTCAAACAGTTCCTCAGTGAGCAAATCGTCTTCTATTGTGTGCAAGGTAGAGGTTACAGTGCTTTCGTCTAATTGTTTAAAAGATGTGAGCCCCACTTTGTATTTAGCCATTAGTATTTTCTTTACTGAATGTGCTAAGCGTTCCTCACTGATGCGTTTGTTCTGGTAGGCTTTCTTCATTGCCTCAAAACCCTTAGCTACATTAGCTGGCATCAGCAAAATATCGTTACCCGCCAAGAAGGCTTCTACTTCCACTTCGCCTACGGGCAAGTATTCCGATACCCCTTTCATACCAAGTGCATCGGTAAAGATAAGCCCTTGATAACCTAATTTCTTTTTGAGTAAATCAGTAATAATAGCACTTGATAACGACGAAGGTAGCCCTGTTTTAGGTTCTAAGGAAGGAATATTAAGGTGCCCTACCATTATGCTCGCTACTCCTTCTCTGATGAGGGCTTTAAAAGGGTAAAGTTCTACCTCGTCAATACGGTTAGCAGCAAAAGATATAAGCGGTAGAGTTTTATGAGAATCTTTAGAAGTATCACCGTGACCAGGAAAGTGTTTGGCACTGCCTAATACCCCTACCGACTGCATTCCGCGAGTAAAAGCAAGCCCTTTTTGGGTTACATTCTCTTTATCCTCGCCAAACGAACGATTTCCTATAATAGGGTTATTCGGATTTGTGTTAATATCAATATCAGGAGCAAAGTTAAACTGCATACCCAATTGCTTGCAGTGTAACCCTATACGTCTACCGGTACGTTCTACAAGATAGTTATCTTTGATTGCCCCAAGGGTCATATTCCACGGGTAAGCATAAGTAGAGTCCAAGCGCATCGCCAATCCCCACTCGGCATCCATTGCCATAAAAAGCGGAATTTTAGAGAGTGCTTGGTATTCATTGGTGAGCTTTGCCTGACGCCTCGGTCCTCCTTTGGAGAAGATAATCCCTCCAATGTAGTATTTCTTTATGAAGTCTTTTACCTCTTCGGCTTTTTTTGTGCCTATATGGCTTGAAAATACCGATACCATAAACAGTTGCCCAATCTTTTCATCAAGGCTCATTTTGTTATAAGTGTCGTTCACCCACTGCTGTTGTGCTTGGGCATCGGTAGTTGTTAAAGGAGATTTATTTTGGGCAAGTGTAGTAAATAGTGATAAGTTAAAAAAAGTAATTAGTAAATAAGTCTTTCTCATTTTTTAAGATAAAAAGTAAAAGGTAAGAAATAACAGATAAGAGGCGTTTTACTTGCCTTTTACCTTGTTACCTCTTACCCTTTACCTATTAAAATTCGTCTATATTATAGGCTTTAAGTTTGTTGTAAAGTGTTTTACGTGTAAAGCCTAACAGCTTAGCTGCTTCTGTTTTATTATTATGGGTCTCGTGTAGCGCACTAATAATGAGTTCACGCTCGTTTTCTTTGGTTGAAAAAGAAAAACGCTCCGTAGGGAAATGGCGTGTTTCAGTAATTACAGGCTCTGGCAACTCATTTTCGGTAATATAATCACCTTGTGTGAGTAGGGCAGCGCGTTTCACCGTGTTCGATAGTTCGCGCAAATTACCTCCCCAAGTGTATAAAAGCATCTTTTGTACCGCCTTTTCAGTAAACCCTTGTACGTTCTTATGTAGCTTTTCATTTGCTTTTTCCAAGAAGTATGAAGCAAATATCATCAAGTCGTCTTTGCGCTCACTTAGCGAAGGTACTTTTATCGAAAACTCGTTCAATCGGTGATAAAGGTCTTCGCGAAACTCTCCTTTTCCTACTGCTGCCAATAAATCTTCGTTGGTAGCTGCCAATACACGAATATCAACTTCTATTTCCTTAGAACTACCAATAGGTTTAATACGGCGCTCTTGTAGGGCACGTAGCAATTGTATTTGGTTGTCATAGCTTAGGTTCCCTACCTCATCAAGGAAAATAGTACCACCATTTGCCTCTTCAAAGTGTCCTTTTTTATCGGTAATTGCTCCCGTAAACGAACCCTTTACGTGACCGAAGAACTCACTCGATGCAATTTCTTTAGGAATGGCACCGCAGTCCACCGCAATAAAAGGCTTGTTACGACGCTCACTTTTCAAGTGAATAGATTTAGCTATCACCTCTTTACCCGTACCACTTTCACCAGTAATGAGTACCGACATATCCGTAGGGGCTACCAAACTGATAAACTTATTCAGCTTTTTAGAAGCGGCACTTACACCTTCTATATATGAATTTTCGTTAGTAACAACAGGCTGAGCAGCTTTGCCTGGGCTGTTGTCCGCCTTCACATTTTCCTTCTTAGGTAACGAAGCCGTACGCGTACTGCTTTGTGCATTCTTAATAACATTCAGTACGTCCTCTTGTTGGAACGGTTTCGATATATAATCAAAAGCACCCAATTTCATTGCCTCTACCGCAGTCGATACTTCCGCATAGCTGGTCATTACCACTACTGGCAAATCTGGATATACTTCTTTCACCTTTTTCAAGAAATTGATACCGTCACCGTCGGGCAGACGTAAATCAGTGAATACTAAACTTAGCGATGCATTTAGGCTTTTCTCCGCTTCTTCTAAATTATAACATCTTACTACTTCATATCCATTGCGCTCCAAAAATTTACCTAACATTTTGGAAAAAACTACATCATCTTCTACTAAAAGAATTGGATTCTTCATACTTTATATATGTCTTTTTAAATTAAAAAATATACTGTTTTTAGCCGTTACCTCACTTATCATCATATGATAAAAATATGAACATCAGCTTTGTGCGTTTAAAAAGCGCTCTTTAAAACAGGACAAAAATTTTGCAAATATACAAAACTTTTCTAATAAACATACTATATTAATAAAAAAAGACTTTCTTTTTTCAAGAAAGTCTTTCTTCAATGCATATAATATAAATACTACTACTAACTCCCAATATTTGTTAGTACTTTAAGCTAGCTTGGCTAAACTTAAAGGAATGTCTTAAAATAGTTTAATAAATGATTGTGTTTAAACAATTAAAATTTTAGCAATGTTCTTAATATAAAAGTTGTTTCCCAACAACACAATGAAATGAAATTTAATTTTTAACAACAGTTTTGTTTAATGATTCTTATCTAACAATGTTTCTTTTAGCAATTTTTTCAGTAATTTAATTTTTAACCATTTTCTGTTTGTGACAAATCATTTATTTTATTACTATGCACAATAAGTTTTATCAACTTACGCCTACTATATAGAAAATTCCGTGCCAAAATACCGTAAATCTGTTCATAACTACATTAAAACATTTATTATCAATACAATAAGTTATTAACAACCTGTTGATAACTTGTTAGTATCCCGTGCGTAACCTGTGTACAAAGTGTGTAGTTATACACAAAATGTGTAAATATGTAACTTTTTACACACTATCATCTCTCAATCCAACCCCTCCTATGCAATACTATCTCCTCCCCTTCTCTTCATCTTATTTTTATCTTAACCTCAATTCAACCATCAGATTCATCTCACAAGTGCTACTTATCCCACAAGTCTGAGTATACAAAAGAACTATTTTCTCCACTACCCTTCTACCAATTCTCTACTAATTGCCCGTGTAGCTCGTATTTGCCCGTCGTGCTACACCCTCACATTACCTTCACCATTCGTCCCTCGTCACCCGTCATCTCTTCTCTTTTTCCCGTCACTACACTCCCCCTCTCCTTGGGAGAGGGACGGGGTGAGGATTCTTTTTCTTTCGCCTCGAAACCCTCTTTTTACCGTTTTTTGCATTGTTGTATTATATTATGAATCAATTATTTATATACCCTTCCTATACCAATCGTCCAAGATTCGTATAAGCTTCCTATAAGCTCTCTATAAGCTAACCCCACCTTCCTAACAGCCTTTTCTCATCAAAAAACCTCTCTTCTCTCTTGCGAATTTCTCCGTTTCCTTCCGAATCCTACTAACAGTCTCAACACATCGCTTTTTCATCTCAAACTTTGCCAAAGGTGCGAGCCACACAGGCAAAAACTTTGGCAAAGTTAATTATGGCATTATCAGCATTTTTGGTTTTATCAGCATTATTCCCTACCTTTGCACCCTATTAAACACCTGTCGCGCTAACCATTCACCATTCACCATTAATCTTTTACCTTTTACCTTTTACCTTTTACCTTTTACCTTTTACCTTTTACCTTTTACCTTTTACCTTATGAACATACAATTACCTCATTCCATATTACAGTCAGGAAAACATTTGTTGCTCTCAGGCTCCAAGTCCGAAAGCAATAGAGCACTTATATTGCAAGCGCTCTTCCCTGAACTCACTGTGCAAAACCTCTCCACCGCCGATGATACCCTACTGCTACAACAAGCTCTTACCTCTCATACAGAAGTTGTAGACATTCATCACGCAGGTACTGCAATGCGCTTTCTCACCGCTTATTTTGCAATACAACAGGGCAAAGAAGTGCTCCTCACAGGTTCTCCCCGAATGAAAGAAAGACCCATAAACCTATTAGTAAATGCATTACAACAGTTAGGCGCCGATATTACATATACTGAAAAAGAAGGATTTCCACCTATATATATAAGAGGCAAAAAGCTTACTAACAACGAAGTACATATCCAAGGCAACGTCAGCAGTCAGTACAGCTCAGCTTTATTGCTTATTGCTCCTGCTTTGCCTAACGGACTCACCTTGCATTTGGAAGGCGAAGTTACCTCTCTGCCTTACTTAAAAATGACTACCAATCTCTTAGCTCATTGCATAGGACAAGAGCAAGTGTTGTTCAAAGCCAATACTATAAAGGTAAACACAATGAAAGGAAAAAACTTACTACATAACAGTTGGGAAGTAGAATCCGATTGGTCTTCCGCCTCCTATTGGTATGCTTTTGTTGCCTTATCGCCCATAGGCACCACCCTTTCATTGTCCTATTTTAAGCCTCATAGCCTGCAAGGCGATAGTGCCTTAAAAACTATTTATGAGTTTTTTGGAGTGCACTCCTCATTCAAAGGTAATGAATTAACTATTGAAAAAGTAGCTGAACCTCAGCAAAAGCGTTTCGAGTATAACCTAAATGCCACCCCCGATATAGCACAAACCATTGCCGTTACTTGTGTAGCAATGGGCTTAGAGTGCCATTTAACAGGCTTACACACTCTTAAAATCAAAGAAACCGACCGCCTTCAAGCACTACAAACCGAACTGAGAAAGTTAGGAGCCGATGTAAGTATTACTCACGACAGCTTGCATTTAGCACCTTGCCCACACTTGCGCTCTGGTATTAGCATTGCTACCTATAACGACCATCGAATGGCAATGGCTTTCACACCTTTGATGCTAAAAACTACCCTCGAAATAGCCGATAAAGAAGTCGTAAGCAAATCCTATCCCTCTTTTTGGCACGACGTAGCCCAGCTTACAGTTAAAAAATAATAGCTTATACTTATTTTCAATTAGTAACATAAAAATCTACCGCGATACGACAAAAGCATATTTTAATTGTAAAATATTAGAAAACAATGTTTTAAACAACTAATTATCAGATACTAAAAAATAAAAAATAAAAAAAGTTGTTCTAACATAGTGTTTATTAAATAATTAATTTGTACCTTTGCACGCTGAAAGGATTTAGAGAATATTATTAATAAAAACAATATAAAGATGACAAAAGCAGAAATTGTATCAAAGATTTCCGACAAGTTGGGTCTTGATAAAAACGACGTTCAACTAACGGTTGAAAACTTTATGAACGAAGTAATCAACACATTAGAAAGTGGTCAAAACGTATATCTTAGAGGCTTCGGTAGCTTTATTATCAAAACTAGAGCTGAAAAAACTGGACGTAACATCTCTAAGAATACCACTTTGAAAATTCCCGCTCATAACATTCCTGCCTTTAAACCTGCAAAAGTATTCGTTGAAGGAGTTAAAGCTAAGGTAAAAGTAGCTAAAACTGATAAAAAAGCGAAAAAATAACATTGTATTAATAAATCACAATATATTAAATAATTAAGTTATGCCAAGCGGAAAAAAAAGAAAAAGACATAAAGTGGCTAACCACAAACGCAAAAAAAGAGCGAGAGCTAATCGCCACAAAAAGAAAAAGTAGTTTTTAACTACTTTTTCTCTTTAAAGTAGTATTGTTTAACTAAAATCCAACAAAGTGGACAAAGAATTAATCATTCGTTCTGGTTCCTCTTACGTAGATTTTGCTTTGCTCAGAGACGGTAGGCTCATCGAACTTCATAAAGAAGAAGATACTAACGGCTTAGGAGTAGGAGATATAATGCTCGCTAAGGTGCGCAAACCTATACAGGGGCTCAATGCAGCTTTTGTAAACGTAGGTCACGAAAAAGACGCCTTCTTGCATTATCACGACTTAGGCCCCCAATTAGCTTCTCTACTGAAGTTCCTTAAATGGGTAATCTCTGGAAAACTAAAAGACTTTTCTCTTAAAGATTTTCCCTTAGAACCCGATATCGATAAAAATGGTTCTGTAGCCGAAACACTTAAACCTAATCAACCTATACTGGTACAGATAGTAAAAGAACCTATCTCCACCAAAGGTCCTCGTATCAGCTCTGAACTCTCTATCGCAGGTCGTTACCTCGTGCTGGTTCCCTTTTCTGACCGCATTTCTATCTCTCAGAAAATAGAAGGTAAAGCCGAGAAAGAACGCTTGCGTAAACTCTTGCAAGGCATTAAACCCAAAGGTTTTGGTGTGATTGTACGCACCGTAGCCGAAGGTAAAAAAGTAGCGGAACTCGACAAGGATTTGCAAAGTCTCTTCAATCGTTGGGTTTTGATGTGCCGAAAAATTCAAAAAGCGGTTTTTCCCTCTAAGGTAATGAGTGAAGTGAACAAAACGGGGGCTATCCTCCGCGATATGTTCAACGATTCCTTTACAGGTATTCACGTAGATAATGAGCAACTCTATGAACAGATAAAAAAATACGTACAAGAAATTGCTCCTGAGAAAGAGAATATCGTAAAACTCTATCACTCATCAGTGCCTATATTCGAAAAGTTCCATATCGAGCGACAAATCAAAACGGCTTTCGGTCGCACCGTATCGATGCCAAAAGGAGCTTACCTCGTAATAGAACACACCGAAGCCTTACACGTGATAGACGTAAACAGTGGCAACCATTCCAATAAAAATAACGACCAAGAAACCACCGCTCTATCCGTAAACCTCATCGCTGCTACCGAAATCGCACGACAACTCCGATTGCGCGATATGGGTGGTATCATCGTCGTCGATTTTATCGATATGGGCAATAGCGAAAACCGCCGTGTATTATTCGACCACTTGCGCAACGAAATGGCCGAAGACCGTGCTAAACACAAAATCTTGCCCCCGAGCAAGTTCGGTCTGATACAAATCACACGCCAGCGAGTGCGCCAAGAACTAAACATCAAAACAAAAGAAGAGAATCCAAGCAAAGAAGGCGAAATCGAAGCGCCTATCGTTCTAATTGATAAAATCAATATAGAACTTGAAAGCATTATTAAGGAGGAAGCCTATAAAGGACGCATCGTGCTAAATGCGCACCCTTTCATAGCAGCTTATTTAACCAAAGGGCTATTTAGCTCTATCCGTTTCAAGTGGTTCTTGAAATACAAGCGATGGATAAAAATCCTACCGCGCGATGCCTATACTTATTTAGAGTATCGCTTCAAAACCAATGAAGGAACCCCTCTTTAACATTACCAAACTCGGTGCGTAGCAATACTCACCGAGTTTTTTTATTAAATAACAAATATGAAAACCATCGTCTCTACAAAAGTCTTATCCCAAGAACAGAAAGCAATCCTTTCAGTTCTTCCTATACACCTCATCGAACACAACTTTATCACCGTAAGCCCTATAACAATGAGCCTCACACCACCCTACGACTTGCTCATTGTTACCAGTCAAAATGCAGTGAAGAGCCTATCGCGACACTCTTTGGCAACTACCTTAAAAGAGACTCCTGTTCTTTGTGTAGGTGAGCAAACTCAACAACTACTCACTCAAAACGGTTTTAATGTATTGCATTTTGCCCACTATGCCTCTGATTTGGTTCAATATTTACAGCAAAACTTAACTTCCTTAAAAAAACTTACCTCTATCGCATTCTTTGCAGGTACTCAACGCCTTAATACTCTCCCCAACTTCTTTGTTGAAAACAATTTAAAAGTAAAAGAAATCACCGCTTATAAAACTGAATATACTCCTATTGAGATAAAAGAGAACGCAAGTGCTATTCTCTTTTACAGTCCGTCGGGAGTAGAAAGCTACTGCTCGCGCAATACCCTTACCGCTGAACAACAGATATTTTGTATAGGTAAAACAACCGCCGAAGCCGTAAAAAACAGATTAAAAAACCAAACTGAAAATATAATCCTCCCTACGATTCCTACTGTAAAATCTCTTTTAGAAATACTGTCTATAAACCTAAAATAACAGACTATATTAAGGTAATAATCCTAAAAATAAAGAAAATAATCACTAAACATTGTTGCTCTAATTATATTTTTTTGTATTTTTGCCGATTGAGGTAGTATGTTACCTAAACACTATTAACATAATAAACAGGAAAATGAGTTGCAATAGTTGCACAATCAATCATACAAAAAAAGGGTGTATATCCAACTGTCGAGCCAGTAGCTTTGGGAGTGTAAAACTCTCAGTGTTCGATTGGCTTGCTAATACTCAATTAGCTGGTGGACAAGAGTTTTTCGACTGCGTGGAAGTACGTTTTAAAAACAGTCGAAAGGAATACTTCCGCAATGTCGACAAGCTCCCTCTGCAAATGGGAGATGTCGTAGCTACCGAAGCTCCCTCAGGTCACGATGTGGGGGTAGTAACGCTCACAGGTGAGTTGGTGCGTTCGCAAATGAAGAAGCGAAAAATAGATTGGGAAGGCGACTTGCCCCGCGTATACCGCAAAGCCAATCAGCACGATATAGATGTGTGGCAACAATCACGTGCCAAAGAGATTGAAGTACAAAAACAATCACGCGAGCTGGCTATTGCCTTAGGACTCGAAATGAAAATCTCAGATGTCGAATTTCAAGGTGATGGCTCTAAGGCTACTTTCTATTATACAGCTGAAGGACGCGTAGATTTCCGCCAACTCATTAAGGATATGGCAAAAGCCTTTTCAGTGCGTATAGAAATGCGCCAGATAGGTTTCCGTCAAGAGGCAGCTCGCTTGGGCGGTATAGGCTCTTGTGGGCGCGAATTGTGTTGCTCTACTTGGCTTACCGATTTTAGAAGTGTTTCTACTTCCGCTGCCCGCTATCAGCAACTCTCTTTAAATCCACAGAAATTAGCAGGGCAATGTGGTAAGCTAAAATGTTGCTTGAACTTTGAGCTCGATACTTATTTAGATGCTCTGCAAGACTTCCCAAGAACCGATACAAAACTCCATACACAACGCGGTATGGCTACTTGTCAAAAGATAGACATCTTTAAGCGATTAATGTGGTTCACTTATGATGAAAACCCTATTACTTGGCACAAACTATCTGTAGATAGTGTAAAAGAAATCTTAGAAATCAATAAAAACGGCGAACCTATCGAGGAACTCGAAGAATATGCCATTGTAACCGATTTGTCTTCTCGTAAGAGTACCTCAGTATATGAGGGCATTGAACTCGCTCCGGTAGAAGAAGATAGCATCACCCGTTTCGATACTCCTAAGCGCAAAAAGAACAAACGCAACAATAAAAAGGACAATAAAGGAGGTCAAAAGAATGCTAAATCTGCTCAAAGTAACAATAATAACTCCTCTAAACAACTGAAATCACAGTCCAATCAAGGAGCTAGGAAAAACAATAACAATGCAGAAGTAGCAAACGAGAAACAAGTTCAAAAGCCACAAGCGAAACCTAAAAATACTCATTATACCAATGGGAATAACAAAAAGAACCCTAATTATAAAAACAAACAAAAAGTTAATAATAACGACAATACACCAAAAGATGAGAATTCTTAGCCTGCTAACCTTCTTTACCTTGCTTATTTCTTGCCATAGTGGAGTGGAATATAGCCAATATGTTTCCCTACCCAATGGTTGGGAACAGCATAAACCTATGTTTTTTGAATTAGAAGAAAACGACACAGTAGCAAAGAAGAACCTTTTTATAATGCTCCGAAATGACGAACATTATGAGTTCAGCAATCTGTTTCTCATTACTAAAATGGAATTGCCTAACAGCAATAAAGTAATTGTAGACACTTTGGAGTACGAAATGGCTACCCCCGAAGGTAAATGGTTAGGCTATGGCTATTCAGCCGTAAAAGAGAGTAAATTGTGGTATAAAGAGAATTTCACATTCCCTACTAAAGGTAAATATCTCATTAAAATAGAACAAGCAATGCGAAAAATAGGCGATAACAACGGCGTGCCTGTGCTCAAAGGAATTACTGAAGTAGGATTAAGAGTTGAGGAAGTAAAAAACAGAAAGTAACCTTTCATTGATAAACTAATAGATAAGATATGAAAAAAACAAACGACACAGAAAACAATAGTGAAACCAAAAAGGGTATAAGCCCTGTCGTAAAATGGTTTTGGTATATCTTTGCTGGTGGAATTGTAGCAATTATGTTGCTGTTCTTATCAGCATCTTTGGGACTATTAGGCGAGATGCCTGACTTCAAACACTTAGAAAATCCCGAAACCAATTTAGCTACCGAAATAATTACCGCCGATGGTAAATCCTTAGGAAAATTCTATTTAGACGAGAATCGCACTCCTATTAAGTTTAAAGATTTGCCCAAATCATTAGTCGATGCGCTTATTGCTACCGAGGACGAACGCTTTTATGAGCATTCAGGTATCGATGTACGTGGCACCTTGCGCGCAATGTTTTTCTTCGGTAGCAGAGGAGGAGCTTCAACTATTACCCAACAGTTGGCTAAACAGCTCTTCCATAAAGAAAAGAAAAGAGGCTTAGGGCGTTATACTCAAAAGATAAAAGAATGGGTCATTGCTACTCGTCTCGAGAAACAATATACCAAAGAAGAAATATTGGCAATGTACTTTAATGTCTACGACTTTAATAACAATGCCGATGGTATACGCTCAGCTGCCAAAATTTACTTCGATAAAGAACCTAAAAACCTCAAGATAGAAGAGGGGGCAATGCTAGTCGGAATGTTTAAAAACTCCGCTCTTTATAACCCAGTGAAAAATAAAGTAGGCGTCACCAATAGGCGTAATGTAGTACTTGCCCAAATGGCAAAGAACAACTACATTACTCAGGAGGAAAAAGACTCTCTACAAAAACTGCCTTTAAAAATTAAATTCACCCCTGAGAGTCATAACGACGGCTTGGCTACCTATTTCCGCGAATACTTGCGTACTTATATGAAAACCTGGATTGAAAACAATCCTAAGCCAGACGGTACCAAGCACAACTTATATCTCGATGGACTAAAAGTCTACACTACTATCGATTCTAAGATGCAAGCCTACGCTGAGGCTGCCGTTAAAGCTCATATGCAACGACTACAAAAGGCTTTCGACGCCGAAAATAACCCTAAGAAGAACCCTATGTTCCCTTTCGTGAAGGTCTCAAAAGATGAGTACGCAGCCCTAATTGAAAAGGCAATGAAAAACTCTAATCGCTGGACTCACTTAAAGTATTTAGGCTATTCCGAAAAGGAAATCCGCGACTCTTTCTATAAAAAGACCGATATGCGCGTATTCAGTTGGAAAGGTGAGAAAGACACTGTAATGACCCCTCGCGATTCTATACTGTACTACAAGGCTTTTTTGCGCACAGGAATGATGTCTATGGAACCCCAAACAGGGCATATCAAGGCTTGGGTTGGTGGTATTAACTACAAACATTTCCAGTACGACCAAGTCATACAAGGAGCTCGCCAAACTGGGTCTACCTTCAAACCTTTTGTTTATGCCACAGCTATTGACCAGCTCCACTATTCTCCTTGTTTAGAGCTACCCGATATACAAACTTGTGTAGAAGCTCATAAATATGGTAACCTGCAAGCGTGGTGCCCGCGTAACTCCACAGGTAACTTTACCGGTAAGATGATGACTCTCAAATATGCATTAGCAAACTCCGTGAACTCTATTACGGTGAATTTAATGGATAAAGTAGGTCCTCTTCCTGTCATTAACTTAGTGAAAAAGTTAGGGATTACTTCCAATATGCCTCAAGCTCCTTCCATCGCCTTAGGTACTGCCGATGCTACTGTTTTCCAAATGGTAGGTGCTTACGGTACTTTTGCCAATGAAGGCGTATATGTAAAACCTGTACTGATTACCCGTATTGAAGATAAAAACGGTACAGTACTCTTCGAAAATACTCCTGAAACTCACGATGTAGTAAATGCCGAAGTAGCTCGCGCCGTAGTAAATCTTTTAGAAGGTGTTACTCGCTATGGTTCAGGGGCGAGATTGCGTACCAAAGGAGCTGATAGTTACAACGCTGTATATAAAAATGTGATGACTGGCTATCCTTATCAATTTACCAATGCCATAGCTGGTAAAACCGGTACTACCCAAAACAACAGCGATGGTTGGTTTGTCGCAATGGTACCTAATCTTGTAACAGGCGTATGGGTAGGGGGCGAAGACCGTGCAGTACACTTCCGTAGTATGGCTTATGGACAAGGGGCTACAATGGCTCTACCTATTTGGGGATACTATATGAAAAAGTGTTATGCCGATGCTGACTTAGCTGTTTCCAAAGCTGCATTCCCTGCTCCTCAGAATGTACAAATCCAAATAGATTGTAGCAAGGAGAAAGAAGAAGACTCAGGAGAAGACGATACCTCTATCGATTTTTAATCATTAAATATATTAAAAAAAGGGATATCTTCGCTTTTGCGTTGGTATCCCCTTTTTTTTGCATTGATAAATACAACCGAACTTTCTTCTTATCCCTATCTTAGCTTTAACTTACCTTCACTTTTTCTTCGTTCATTGTTCATCATTCCTTCGTCTTTTGTTCGTTGTAGACCCACTGTAGAGCCACTGTAGACCCACTGTAGACCCACTGTAGAGCCACTGTAGAGCCACTGTAGACCCACTGTAGAGTCACTGTAGAGCCACTCATTGTTCGTTCTTTGTTCGTCTTTTCTATAAGCTCTCTAAATCTACATTATTTAATTCTTCCGCCCTCATTTGCTAATTTGCTAATTAACTCATTTTACTAATTTTATCCGTCTGTGTGGCTCGACCGTCATTTGTTCGTCATTCGTCTCTCGTCATTCGTACCTACACTCCCCCTTTGAAAGTAGCCAGCAACAGCTGGGTATGTGTAAAGAGAGAGGTTTGTCACCTTTTCCAGCTTGTCCCCCTTCGGGGGTTCGGGGGCTTACCGAATAAGAGAGTCGCTACATTCCCCCTTCTCCGTCGCTATATTCCCCCTTTTCCGTTATACTCCCTCCTATTGCCTATGGCTTAAGGCCTATTACCTATTCCTCTTTCTTTCGCCTCGAAACCTCATTTTTAGCACTTTTTAATCGTTGTATTATGGTATTAATCAATTACTTACATACCCTTTCTATACCAATCTTCCAAGATTCGTATAAGCTTCCTATAAGCTCTCTATAAGCTAACCCAAGCTCTTTTCATCCAAAAAACACTTTTACCAGTTACTTATAATTCCTTTTTATTTCCTTTTACAAAGCCCTTGTGCTTCTATTCTGTATATTTTTCGTAACATAAATACTACGATATTTCTTACGTTGAGCTCACGTTAACTTATTGATTACTTACGTTTTTACCAGAAAAATAACTTTTAGTAAAGAAAAATGTACAATAAGTAAAGTGCTTTTTGTTAAGTATTCCTTAATTTTGTCCCAAAGAAAAAACTTTAAATTTTATATAATGAAAAGCATCATTAGCATTTGTATTTTGCTGTTCAGTATCCCAATGCTGGCGCAAAAAGTAACTATTACGGGGGTAGTTACCGATGAAAACAAACAACCCCTCCCTGGTGCAAGCGTTGCTGTAGAGCACGCACATTCAGGTACGGCTACTGATTTTGAAGGGCGTTTCTCTCTAAGTGTAGCTCCTACCGATAAAATAGTAGTGAGCTTTATGGGCTATCGCTCCAAAACCATAGCCGTAGGTAAAACACGTACTTTCAATGTATCTCTCGAACCTGAGGTCACTCAGATTGATGAGGTAGTGCTTGTAGGGTACGGTACACAGCGCAAAAGCGATATCTCTACGGCAGTAGCTTCGGTGAAAATGGCAGATATCGCCCAAAGCAGTCCATCGCAGGTATTGCAAGCGTTGCAAGGTAAAGTGAGTGGGGTGCAAATCATCTCTTCCGATGGTTCTGCTTCCAGCGGACTCACTTTTAGAATTCGCGGGGTGAACTCCATTACAGGAGGTACGCAACCGCTCTTTGTTATTGATGGGGTGCCAATGCCTACTCAAAGGGTAACCAATACCAATGAAGATGTGGCTACCAATCCGCTACTCAGCTTAAACCCTAACGATATCGAATCAATGGAAATCCTCAAAGATGCCGCAGCAGCAGCTATCTACGGGTCTAACGGTTCTAATGGGGTAGTACTTATCACCACCAAAAAAGGAAAAGAGCTCGCCAAACCAAAATTCAATTTCAGTTATGCAAGTTCTATTGATATGATGCCTAATATCCCTCTGAAGGTGCTCAGTGCTGAAGATTACGCTCACAAAATGCTCGATTATGGCACTTGGGGCAATCAACCTCAAATAGACTTTTGGCAACGAATGATTGCCGAAAAAGGCTGGAATCACCCTGCCGTAAAAGATTGGCTGAAAGAAGTTACCCAAACAGGTACTAAAAACGAAGCTAACGGTAGTATCACGGGTGGTACCGACCAAACCCGCTATATGCTTTCAGTGGGCTATCTCAACCAAGAGGGACTTATCAAACGTTCTGCTTTCAACCGCTTCACTTCACGCCTCAACCTCTCACAGAAGATTAACGATAAGATGAATGCAGGTATCAACCTCTCTTATGCCGTTTCTAAGGATAAAAATCCCGTAAGCGATTGGTCTCAAAATGGAGTGGTTCTCAAAGCTTTGCAAACTTCTCCTTTCTTAGACTACCCTGGTTTTGGTACCCTAATGAGC
The DNA here is from genome assembly GCF_051417515.1 of Capnocytophaga sp. G1920. Classification (NCBI taxonomy): domain Bacteria; kingdom Pseudomonadati; phylum Bacteroidota; class Flavobacteriia; order Flavobacteriales; family Flavobacteriaceae; genus Capnocytophaga; species Capnocytophaga sp. G1920. The sequence continues at coordinate 46,436 of NZ_JBPRKH010000008.1, read as the reverse complement.
TATCCTAATATTCGTACGATGAGCCCTAAGGTAGCAGTAGACCAAGTGGATATCAATACCAAATATAACGAGCTCAACGCCAATGTATACCTCAGCTATCAACTGCTTAAAGATTTGACTTTTAACACCAGTGCTTCTTACCGTTTACACACTATTGGTCAAGACCGTTTTTGGGGACCTGACACTTGGTTTGGACAGTCAGAACGCGGACGTATGGAGCTATCTCATCGCAATGAGAACAGCTGGGTATATGAAGCCCGTTTGCAATACTCTAAAAGCGTCAATAAGCACTATTTTTCTATAATGGGCGCTTTTGAAGCCAATAAGTATTGGACAGATTATACTTACAATAAGTCTACTAACTTCGAGGATACCAAACAAGGCATTTGGGGTATCAACCAAGGGTTAGTAACCTATGCGCCTTTGTACACTTATGATGGCAACCAATTAGTATCCTACATCAGTAGGGCTACTTATAGTTATAACAACAAGTATGTGCTTAATGCTTCTTTACGTGCCGATGGTTCTTCTAAATTTGGTAAGAACAACAAATACGGTTATTTCCCTGCTATTTCTTTGGCTTGGAATGCTCACGAAGAAGACTTTATCAAGAAAATAGAAGCTATTTCCAATTTGCGTTTGCGCGGTAGTTTCGGTATGACAGGTAACAATCAAATCCCATCTTACCAATCTTTAGCACAACTCGCTAAAAACAAAGTAGTATTAGATGGTAACAAAGTGGAAATCGGTCGTTATACCAGCAATATTGCTAACGACAACCTCAAATGGGAAAGCCAAAAGCAATACAATATCGGTTTAGATTTGTCCTTCCTCAAAAACCGTTACACCCTTTCTACTGAACTGTATTATAAACGCATAGACGATATGCTTTTGGAAGTGAATATCCCTTCTACTTCGGGATTCCAAAAAGCGTGGAAGAATGCAGGTTCAATGGAAAACAAAGGTCTCGAAGTGAGCTTCAATGCACAATGGTTGCGTGAAGGCGATTTCAAATGGACAACCGATTTCAATATTTCTTTCTACCGAAACAAAATCCTTTCGTTAGACGAAGGTCAGTATCAACAATTTTATGACCGTGGCATCAACTCCAAAATCAAAAGTGATGTGCTCTTGCGTGTAGGTATGCCAGTAGGTATTTACTACGGTTATGTAGCCGATGGTGTATTCCACAACCAAAACGAAGTGGATAACGCTCAGCCAGGGCCTAACGTCGCTTTAGGAGGTTTGCGTGTGAAAGACATCAACCACGATGGGGTAATCGATACTAACGACCGTGTGCCTGTAGCCGATGTAAACCCATTGCACACAGGTGGTATAGGTAACACTTTCTCATATAAAGGTTGGGAATTGTACGCTTTCTTGCGTTGGTCGTACGGTAACGATGTAGTAAACGGTAATGCTTACTACCTCACAGGTACTAAGAATATCGACAATATCACACAAAGCGTTTATAACAACGTGTGGTCGGAAGCACACCCCGACCGTAACTTCCCGCTCTTTGGAGGTGGTTTCTGGGCTGAAAACGCTTTCCGTAGCGACTTGGTAGAAGACGGTTCTTTCTTGCGCTTGCAAACTGTTACTCTTAGTTACAACTTGCCTAAAGAAGTATTAGAGCCTTATAAACTTAACAAATTGCGCATAGGGGTAACAGGTACCAATCTTGCGCTTTGGACACGTTATTCAGGGTTTGACCCCGAAGCTAATACGGGCTATGGAACTATTGCCCGCTTAGCCCCAGGTCTCGATATGAGTCCGTATCCACGACCTACATCGGTTTTATTCTCAGTAGAAGTTGGTTTTTAAAAGATATAGATTATGAAATTACATATTACCACCATTATAGCAATAGGGGCAAGCCTCGGATTGAGCAGTTGTGCTAAGTTCTTAGAAGAAGACCCTAAAAGTACCCCTACATCTCAATTTTTCTATGAAAATGAATTGGATGCTCGCCAAGCAATGAACGGTACTTACCGTTACCTCACCGATGTGTATGTTACAGGACACGGCACCAAACAAATCAGTACCGACCTTGCCAAACGTGCCGATTGGGACGAAGGGGGAGGCTTGCGCAACTACAAGTTTGGGTCAGACAACGATTATATTACCCAAATGTGGCAACAACATTATGCAGCTATTAAGAACTGCAACTCGGTAATCGATAATGTAACTGAACACCAAGGTCGCATCAATAACTGGGAACGCTATGTAGCCGAAGCTCGTGGTGTGCGCGCTTACTTGTACTTCGATTTGGTGCGTTGGTTTGGCGATGTGCCTTTGGTTGTGAAAGAAACCAAATCACTCGACGACCTGAAAGTACCTCGTACTCCACAAAAGCAGGTATTTGAGCAAATTATTGCCGACTTTACTTATGCAATGGCTCACGTAGCCGAAAAAGGCGATACAGGCAATGGTTACCAATACGGACGTATTACCAAAGATGCTTGTCGCGGTTTCTTGGCTAAAGTACACTTGTGGCTTGCCTCAGTAGCACAACGCGACGGACGTGAAGTGCTTGGTTCGGCTACTGAAAACTACACCAAAGCAATGAACTATGCCAAAGAGGTCATACAAGGCGGTCGCTACCAATTAGTAGAATACTATCCCGATGTATTCAACGCTAAAACCAAAATAAGCGAAGCTCCAAAAGAAGTTATTTGGTGCGTACAAGGTCTTACAGGCGACGATACCGGTACTCTCACAGGAATGCTTTACGGAATGAGAGGGAATGAAAACTTAGGAGGTTCGTGGGATAACATCTCTAGTTCCGATTACCACCGTATGATTTATGAACCCTCCGACTCTATTCGCCGGTTGTGGAACTGCCCACGTGTGCAAGTACTCGACAATGGTAAGTTATGGGGTTGGGACTACAATATTTATAAAGATACCCGTGTAGACCAACCTCTTAGTAAGGCTACCGAAAACAATAACTGGGTGATGTGGAGCATCGGTAAGTTCCGCCGTTTCCCATTAGCTGATACCTCTTCCTATAACTACAAAAACTTTGGTATGGATGAACCGTTACTTCGCTTTGCTGATGTACTCCTCATCTATGCAGAGGCTTATAACGAGGTAAACCATTCACCTGGGGCTTACACACCCTCGTCTTCTTTAACAATGAATGGCACCAACGTGCAAAGCGCTTACGATGCGGTGAATTTAGTGCGCAAACGCGCTCGTATCTCTAACAAAGCAGGCGGACGCATCGTACACCGCGATGTATTGCCTCGTGATTTGGATAAAACTCATATCAACGATGTAAACACCGTAGTACCCGATTGGAAAACCTCCTCTTATGGCTATGACTATGCAGGTACTGCTATGTGGACAGCTAAACATTACAGCGATGATTATACCGCTTTCCGCACTGAAATCTTAAATGAACGTGCACGCGAGCTTGTAGGAGAAACCACCGACCGCTGGTGTGACCTCGTACGCCGTGGCATTTTGGTACAAGCTTTCCAAAACTGGCGTATCAACAATCCGTTTATCAGTGGGGAGGAACGCCGTATTCCAGCACCTGCTGCGCCTGAGAATGTTCGCCCTTATCACCAGCTATTACCTATTCCGCTTAGCGAATTGGACGCAAATAAGAATTTAACTCAAAATCCTGGATACTAAAATGAAAACACATATATTACTCATTAGCAGTTTGCTACTCACGGCTTTGGGTGCTTGTACTAAGGATAAACCTGAAGACGTAGACCTATCAGTAATAGCTGATAAAACCCAAGTGAAGGTAGGCGACCCCGTAACTTTTACTATTCATCATAATGTAAATGCCTTGGCTATCTACACCGGTGATGAAGGGCACGATTACCAAAAGAGTATAGACAATGTACTCAAAGGGAAGACTTCTGAGGAATTACAAGGTAAAAACTATCGCCCTACCGACCCTGATGTGAAACCTTACAAAGTAGACTTTACTTCTACACAAGTAGGAAGCACTACCTTAGCCGATGGCGCTTTTGAAGTGCGCAATGCCAATAGTGGAGAAAACTTAGTGGGCAAACAAGCCGAAGTAGTAACGGATGCTACCATAGGTAAAAATGTAGTGAAAGTGAATGCCAAACACCCTAACTGGTGGTATGAAGCTTTGCGTCTTAATATAAATACCAAAGTAGGAAGTAACAAGAAGATGACTTTACGAATGAAGTTTGCGACAACTACTTTGAAAAGTACTAACGACCAAAGCGAACACCCCGAAGAAACAAAGTTCCCTATCGTGATATTCTTAGGAGGAATTGCTGAAGGAGAAACAGCAGTCACTTTCAAAAAAGAAACCGTTTGGGATTTATTTGTAGAACCCAAAACTGAGTATACCGATTACACTTTTGATATTGGTCGTACCATTTCAGCGTGGGAAAGTGCTGTAAACAAAAAAATGGCAACGCTTTCTTATATTCAGATTCTGTTTACTACCGTGGGTGCTGGCATTGGCTATATAGGTGATTATTTTGTTGAATCGGCTAACTTTGGAGCTATTGACTATAAGGCTTTCGATACAGGAAAAGGTATTACCATTACCGATGATTCTGGTGTGACCAAATACACTCATACGTATGACAAAGCAGGAACTTATGAGGTAGTGGTAGTGGGCAGTAGCAGTGGTTTTAAAAGCTATTCAAAAGACGGCTATAAAACTGATGTAGGAACTGTAAGTGCTGACGAGTACAAGTACAACACTGAATACCGCACTATCAAAATTACGGTAGCCCCATAGGATAGTGATGAGGTGTAATCTGTACGAATAGGGTAAAGAAAAGACGAAGAAGAGGTGAACGAAGAGTGGCTCTACAGTGGCTCTACAGTGGCTCTACAGTGGCTCTACAGTGGCTCTACAGTGGCTCTACAGTGGGTCTACAGTGGGTCTACAGTGGGTCTACAGTGGGTCTACAACGAACAAAAGACGAAGGAATGACGAACAAAAGACGAACTTACGATGAAGGTAAGGGAAATCTAAGATGAAGAAATGAAGGTTACTTATCAGTTTTTAGATTTGGGTATTTTGAGCTTTTGATAAGGATTTTATATCTTTGCCCTCTAAATGAAATTTTAACAAATGGACAGAACGATAAAGCTCCTGCGAATCCTGCTGTTGTGGCATTTTCTCTTTCCTATCGCTTTCACAGAGAGGGTGGTGGTGAGAACACAAGCGCAAGAAACTTTCCTTTTCCACCATCTTACGCGCAATGAAGGTCTGTTACACGACAACGTTACTTGCATTGCTCAGGATTCGTTGGGCTTTATTTGGTTAGGTACTCATAGAGGGCTCAACCGTTTCGACGGCTATTCGCTTGATGCTTACAAGTATGAGCAAGACCCTATCAACTCGGTGTACTACAACCGTGTGTACAGCTTGCAACCTATGGGGCGTTACCTTTGGGTAGCTACCGAAGCAGGGGTAGCTTGTTTTGATATTCGGCTGAAACAGTTTGTCAATTTCAAAATAGACGACCCTCTTGATTTGGCTTTCTATACCAAAGTAAAACTTTTACAAAAAGGCACAAACAATGAACTTTGGCTTTTGAGCGAAAACCAAATTAGGCGTGCTAAGGTAGTGTGGAATCAGCGCGAGAAGTCACTTACGCTGAAAACATTGCCTATTGGCTCTGTCTCACAACTCACTACTTCGCAACTCAATCCGCAAATAGCAGTGAGTGAAAAAGGAGAAGTGTGGCTTTCGGGGTTCCCTTGGTTATCAGCTTACGTTCCTGACAAGGGCAGACTAAAAGCCCTACCTGAAAAGGTAAACAACATAGGTTCGGGTATCGTAAAGATGCTCTATGCCGATGGCTACTTGTGGGTGATTTACCGAGATAGCTTAGTGAAGTACGCCTATAAGCCCGATAACACCTATGCGATAGTTGCTAAAAAGGAATTTGACCTGAACAAACATTTGCTTTCTCTTACACTGAGCGGGCAATACGTGTGGGTAGTGAATGAAGAAAGTATCTTTCAGTTGGATAAAAACAGTCTTTCTCTGCTGAAAGAACACAGTCACTCGCCTTTGAATCCGTATTCGACAAGCAATCATATCAACAGTGTGTTCTTAGACAAGGATAGCAATTTGTGGGTATCGGCTTGGTCTAATGGCGTATCGTACAGCAGTACGCGCGATGCGTTCTTCAAGACGGTATGGATAAAACCCCAGAGCAAAGTGGGTTCGGAGTTTGTAAGCACGATGCACTACGACCCCGATGGCTATGTGTATATAGGCAATAAGTTCGGCGGAGTGATTAGGTTTCACACCCAGAGCCAGCAGTTAGACGAGCATTATTGCAATGCTCCTGAGCTTTCGCCTAACGTTACGAGTATTCAGAGCGATAAAGCACACTTGTACGTATCGGTTCGCGAACGGGTATGGGTGATAGACAAGCAAAGCCGACGCATTATCGGTTCGTTTGCAACACAGTGCAACGATTATATATTTGATATCAAGCTCGATACCTTTCACCGTTTGTGGATTACTACCTATTCAGGATTGGAGTGCTTTGAAGAGCAAAAAGGACAATGGCAAAACGTCTACACCTTTACCGAAACAACGCCTGAACCTCGTAGGTTATCTACTAACAAGCTCCACAAAATATATGTGGATAAAGCTAAGAACGAACTTGTGATAACCTCGGTAATGGGCTTAAACAGATTGCAACTCAATGCCAAAGGCGAGGTAGTGCGTGTGCTCAAATACGCTGCCGACGCTAAAACCCCGCACAGCCTGAGTAGTAATTATCTTTGGGCAATTGATAAAGACAAAGATACTTATTGGATAGGTACTATGGGTAGCGGACTCAACAAGGTGGTTCTCACTGATAACGCTAATGGCAAACTCACTTATACTGCCGAACATTACGGTATAGAAGAAGGGGCAACCTCTAACGATATTGAAAGTGTGGAAGTAGATGCTTTTGGCAATGTGTGGTGTGGAGGCTTTTACTTGAATTTCTTTGATACAAAACTAAAACGTTTTGCGGCTTTCAGCAACAATGATGGCTTGCAAGGACACAGTTTCGGGACGGCTTCCTCTTGCAAAGATGCTGAGGGGAATCTGTACTTTGGAGGCTCACACGGCTTTAACTATTTCAAACCACAAGCGCAAATGTTTTCGTCAGCTCACCTAAGAGTACATTTTAGCAGGTTTGAAAACAACGGCAAGGTAGTCAATTCGTGTATAGAGTTTACCGATGCGCTTTCGATTGCGTACCCGAACAACGATTTTTCGGTGTACTTCACCACTTTGTCATACAATGCCCCTCAGCGGTTGCGCTACCGTTATAAATTAGAGGATTACGACACTGATTGGCATTATATAGCGGTGAATGACCCTGCCCCACACGCCACTTACCAAAAGCTCCCTTATGGTACTTACAAACTATTAGTGGAGGTAGGCGATTGGCAACAGTGGAGCGGAGCGCAGACCGAGCTTACAGTGGTCTCCAAGCCTCCTTTTTGGCTTACGTGGTGGGCGTACAGCCTCTATGCACTTGCCCTTGCAGGCTTGCTGTACATAGGTTTCAGGTACTTTATGCGATGGACGCAAATGAAGCATACCATAGCTGTACAAGAGGAAAAAGAGCGACATAAAGAAGAGCTAATGCAGATGAAAATGCAGTTCTTTACAGACGTCTCACACGAGTTCCGCACACCACTTACCCTAATGAGCCACGCAGTAACTGAAATGGAAGAGGAAATGCCTTCCAATAAGTATGTGCATACCCTCAAACGCAATACGGGTAAGCTCAGTAATATGGTGAACGAACTGCTTGAGATACACCGTATGGACGTGTATACACCTCAGCTAAAAGCCAATTATATTTCGGCAAATAGCTATGTGCAAGCCATTTACAACGAGTTTAAGGAGTGGGCAAGCAAAGTGGCTATAACCTTGCAATTAACACTGCCTGAACAAGAAGTGAAGTTGTGGTTAGATGAGAAGTATTTTAGCAAGATACTTTCGAATATTCTTTCCAATGCCATTAAGTACTCCAATGCGAGCAGCACTATATGCTTATCGATTTCGGTAGAGAATTTGAGCGAGCTCACACCGCTCTACAAGAGCGCCTTTGAGAACACTACGCATACCTTACCAGGCAAACAGTTGGTGGTAAAAGTGCAAGATGAAGGCATAGGGTTGGAGAAGAATGCCTTATCCGAAATCTTTGAACGCTTTCACCGTGTAGAAGGACAAGGACAAAAAAGAGTGGGTTCAGGCATCGGGCTTTCTTTGGTAAAATCATTAGTTGAAGCGCATCGCGGTGGGATTATCATTAGCAGTAAGCCCAATGTAGGTACCGAAGTCATCATCACCTTCCCTATGGACGATAGTTACTTATTGCCCGAACAGAAGTTGCAGGACAGTGCTTTTCAGCTGAAAGAATACTTATCAGACTATGCGGTTGAGTATGAACACATAGGCGAAGACGAGGACGAAATGTTAAATTTGCCCCAAGAAGATAAACCTACCTTGCTTTTAGTAGACGACAATCACGAGGTACTGATGATACTCAAAAACATCTTTATGAAAGAGTACAACATCATTCTCGCCTCCGACGGCGAACAAGCGATTGAGAAGTGTAATCAGCATTTTCCTAATTTGGTCATATCGGATGTGATGATGCCTAAAATTGACGGATTTGAGCTCTGTGGTATCTTGAAAAAGAACCTACAAACGTGCTTTATTCCTGTGATATTGCTCACGGCGAAATCGCAAATAGAGTCACAAATAGAAGGAATTGAGTTAGGAGCTGATGCCTACCTTACGAAACCTTTTGATGTGAAACTGCTCAAAACCAATGTGCGCAATTTGCTCAACAAGAGCAAACAACACACTCCTATTGAGAATATCCGTCAGAAAGTGATTGATAAAAAACAACAAGAACAGTTAGACAAGCTCACTCACTTGGTAGTGACCAATATGCAAAACCCACATTTCTCGGTAGATAACCTCTGCCTTGAACTCGGTATGAACCGCACTAAGTTGTACAGCTTTGCCAAACAAGCTACCGAGCTTACCTTGGCGAACTACATTCGCAAAATACGCTTAGACAAAGCTGCCGAACTGCTAAAAACCACCGATAAACTCATCAGTGAAGTGTGCTACGAAGTAGGAATCGATAGTCCGTCGTATTTCACAAGAGCTTTTAAAGAACAATTTGGGGTATCACCCTCAGAATTTATTTCAGGTAAGAGATAAGAGGTAAGAGGTAAAAAGTTAACGGCTAAGAACTAATAACTAACGACTAAAAACATACAAATGAAAAGAATATTTGCTTTTATTACTTTATGCAGTTCGCTATGGGCGAGCGCACAACAGCCCACTGAAATCACCCTACTACCCAATGAACAATGGTGGGGTGGCTTTACGGGCGTAGGCAAAGAGATGCCTTACCAACCATCGGAGCGTATTTACAACTTGCGCACCGAGAATTTTAACAACCAATCAGTGCCCTTTCTGTACTCTAATCAAGGGCGTTATATCGCTTCGGAAGCTCCTTTTGCTTACCAATTTAAAGAAGGAAAGATACTTATCACTCCTTCACGGGCAGAGGTAAGTTGCCACACAGCAGGCTCTACCCTCAAAAGTGCCTATCAGGCAGTGAGTAAACAATATTTTCCACCTTCAGGGGTAATTCCCCCCGAAGTGTTCTTTACCAAACCGCAATACAACACTTGGATAGAACTCATTTACAATCAAAACGAAAAGGACGTTTTAGCCTACGCCAAAGCCATTCTGGACAACGGAATGCCAACGGGAGTAATAATGATTGATGACAACTGGCAAAAAGACTATGGCGTATGGCAATTCCGCGCCGATAAGTTCCCTACGCCTAAGGAAATGATAAACCAGCTCCACCAAATGGGCTTCAAAGTAATGGTATGGGTATGCCCATTTGTATCACCCGATAGCCAAGAGTACCGCTTTTTGCGCGACAAAGGCTATTTAGTGAAGAAAAAAGGAGCTGACACCCCTGCTATCCTCGATTGGTGGAATGGGCTCAGCGCTTGCTACGACCTCAGCAATCCCGAAGCCTTTGCCTACTTTGTGAATATGCTCAAAGACCTACAAAAAGAATACGGCATTGATGGATTTAAGTTTGATGCAGGTGACCCAGAGCGTTATTTGGCGGAAGATGTAGACGTTTTCGACCAAAAATCTTACGATACTGAACAGACCTATCTCTGGGGTAAATTAGGCTTAGAATTCCCTTACAACGAGTTCCGCGCTTGCTGGAAATTGGGCGGACAGGCTTTGGTACAGCGTTTGGGGGACAAGAGTTACTCTTGGGACGGTGTAGCCCGTTTAGTCCCCGATATGATAGCCGCAGGACTCAACGGTTATGCATTTGCTTGCCCTGATATGATAGGCGGAGGGGAATACGGCAGTTTCTTGAATGTAGACCCTACTAAGTTCAATCAGAAACTCATCGTGCGCTCTTGCCAAATACATTCGATGATGCCTATGATGCAATTCTCAGTAGCTCCTTGGCGCATTCTATCGAAAGAGAATTTGGCTATCTGTATCAAATACGCCAAATGGCACGAACAATTAGGCGACTATATCATAGCCGAAGCTAAAAAATCGGCACAAACAGGAGAACCTATTGTGCGCAGTATGGAGTATGCTTTTCCTCATCAGGGTTTCGCTAATTGCAAAGACCAATATATGCTGGGCGATAAGTATTTAGTAGCCCCTGTAATGACCGAAAGCGATATTCGCACGGTAAAACTCCCCAAAGGCACTTGGCAAGACGAACAAGGCAAAAAGTACAAAGGAGGCAAAGCATACACCCTAAAAGTACCTTTGGAGCGATTGCCTTATTTTGTGAAGATTAAGTAATAAATTATGCATTGTAAACTTAAAATCCTATGAAAAAATATCTTTTAACATTTTTTGTTTTACTAACCACCATAATCTCTTGCCAAAGCAAAGAAGATGACGTTAACAATGGAGGAGGTACACAGTCACCTACTACCAAAACCTCTACTACTACGTCTACTACCACCCCTATACCACCCGTTACGCCCCCAGCAGTTCCTCCTCTCAATCAGACAGTGAGATATGAAGGTACTAATGAGGTGTTTTTAAATCCTGAAAGAGGTTTTTTAACCCATCAAGACCAAGGGGAAGGCGATTGGACACTTAATGCAGATTGGGTGAGACAGAAGCGAAATCAGGAGGGGATAAGTCTTATTCTCACGATTTATTATATGAATAACTTTCGAGAGAAAGACATTCCGGAGTACTTTTTAAATAGGATTCGGAATAATATGCGAGTCATTCGCGAAGGAGGCTCTAAGGTGGTTTTACGCTTTGCTTATTCAAAAGACCAAGGTGATTATTACAATGGTAGAGGAGATACCTCGTGGTATTGGACGGAAAGACACCTTAACCAATTGGCACCAATAATTCGTGAAAATGCTGATATCATAGCTGTATGGGAAGCAGGTTTTGTGGGTGTTTGGGGCGAATGGTATTACACCAATCATTACGGCTTTGAACCCCAAGAAAACGCAGGAGCTTATGAAGCCCGCAGAAAGGTATTAGCAAAAGAATTGAGCATTTTACCTAAGGATAGAATGGTGTGTGTGCGCTACCCAATGGCAAAGATATTTACCCAAAACATCAATGTGCACACGAATCTTACAGAGGGAAATGCTTATAATGGCAGTGACTTATCACGCATTGGCTTCCATAACGATTGCTTTTTAGCCGATGCTCCTAATAAGGGTACTTATCCTAATGAAAACTACCGCAAGTATATGGAGCGGGAGACGCAGTATGTGGTGATGGGAGGAGAGACTTGCACCTCGCCTAATAGTTTTACAGAATGTAGCAATGCTTTAAGAGAAATGGCTTTGTATCATTGGAGTTATATTAATATGGACTTCCACGAGGGTACTATTAATAGTTGGAAAAACAGGTGTATGGACGATATGAAAAGAAAATTAGGCTATCGTTTTGCACTTAATTACAGTAAATTTACGGGCAACCCAGTGCCTGGAGGACGTTTGCAAATAGAGCTTGAACTCAAGAATGAGGGCTTTGCTTCGCCGTATAATCGTCGTGATGTGCAGATTGTTTTAGTGAGAAAAGGCACTTCGGAAAAACAAGTATTTAAACTCAATGACGACCCTCGTCGCTGGTTTGCAGGTAAGACTGTGAAAGTGAAAGCAGATATTACTTTACCTCAACATCTTTCCAAAGGGCTTTATGACATTTATTTGAATTTACCAGACCCTTACCAAAGTCTTGCTCATCGTCCGGAATACAGCATTCGTTTGGCTAACAAAGGCATATGGGAAGCTCAAACAGGTTATAACAAACTCAATACGATTACGATACAGTAAAGATTAGGATAATAGAAACAGAAGAAAAAGGTCAGCAAGAAGAGTTTTGCTGACCTTTTTTAATAATATAACGTGAGTTCGATGTAAGAAAAGTGTAGCTTACGCTACAGAAATCTTACAAATCTTAAAAAAATCAAACAAATAGGTAGCAAGCTGCCTGAAAGTCTTGCACGGATTACACGGATAGTCTTTCAATTGACAATTGTGATGTGCACGGATTGGCAACTTCGTTGCTGGATTTCACAGATTATAACACAAATACAATTGTAAATCAATATTGTACATATCGAACTGACGTTAACATAATACCAGAAATACTGATGGGTGATGGAAGGTCGGAAAATTCAAAAGGAAACGGAAGATTTCAGAAGAGGCTGGAATGCAATTTTGATGAAAAAAGGTTATTAGGAGGGTATGGTTAGCTTATAGAGAGCTTATAGGAAGCTTATACGAATCTTGGACGATTGGTATAGAAAGGGTATATAAGTAGTTGGTAATGAATAGTTAAAGATGGTGAGAAAACACTAATTTTGAGGGAAATAAAACGAAGGAAAAACAAAGTGAAGTAGTGGATAAAACAAGGTAAGAAAGATGATGTAGCTTTTTTTTGATTTTGTTTTTGACTCGCGTACTAATATAGACCCTAAATGTACTATTATAGTAGAATAAGATGGTATTATTTACAAAAAAGGCCTTTGGAATACCAAAGGCCTTTTTTGTTGTAACATTAAAAAACTTTATTATGATTCTAATGGAATAACAGAAACAAATGATTTGTTATCTCTCTTCTTTTCGAACTTAACGATACCATCGATTTTAGCGTGCAAAGTATGGTCTTTACCAATATACACATTCTCGCCAGCATTGTGTTGAGTTCCGCGTTGTCTAACAATAATGTTTCCTGCGATGGCAACTTGACCACCGAAAATTTTAACACCTAAGCGTTTAGAGTGAGATTCTCTACCGTTCTTAGAACTACCGACACCTTTTTTGTGAGCCATTTTTTCTTAGATTTTTAGGTTTAACAATTATTTTACGATACCACCGTTCAACTCGTCTTGCCATTTTTTAAGTTCGTCCCATTTGCCGTCAGCGGCTAATTGAGCTTGAGCTGCCCAAGTTTGAGGGTCTAAGTGTGCCAAGGTTGAACTTGTTTCTGATAGGATGGTTTTGATTTCTTCAACTGATTTCTTAGCTAATTTAGCAAAGGTGTCTACCCCTGCTGCTACTAAGGCTTCTGCTGCTTTAGGCCCAATACCTTCTATCTTTTTCAAATCATCAGCTTTTGCTGACTTAACAGGAGCTTTTTCTGTCTTAGGTTTTGCTTGGGTAGTTTTAGCACCACTTGCAACGATGTTCTCAATTACAATTTGAGTAAGAAACTGACGATGTCCGTTCTTAACTTTGTAACCTTTACGTCTTTTCTTTTTGAACACGAGCACTTTGTCGCCTTTCAAATGTTTCAAAACCTTTGCTTCAACAGAAGCTCCATTTATAGCTGGGGCGCCTACGGTGATGGTTCCGTTGTTATCTAAAAGGAGTACGTTATTAAACGCCACTTTCTCTCCTTCTTGATTAGGCAAACGGTGAACAAACACTTTTTGGTCTTTGCTAACTTTAAATTGTTGCCCTGCTATCTCTACAATTGCATACATAGCTTTGTTATTTAATAATGGTTTAAATCGGGCGCAAAAGTACGAATTATTTTTTACCTACCAAAATAAAAGAGAGAAAAAGTTTTAAAACCTTTTCTCTCTTTCTTATTTTATAGTGCCTATAAGGCTTGTATTAATAACTGTTTTCATCAATCTCTACTTTGCCCCAGAATACTTTGTAGGCGAAATAAGTGTAGAGAAGCAATAACGGCGCTCCTATCGCGGTAATAGTGAGCATAATCTCTAATGATTTCTGAGAAGCTGCTGCATTGTAAACCGTGATGCTATTGCCAGTTTCTAAAGTAGTTCTCAAGAAAGTAGGGTGCAAATTGAGCGCTGCTATCACCATAAAGAAAACAATAGTGAGAATAGTACCCACAAAAGCCTTTTTATAGTCTTTTTTCTTCATAAAGAAAGCTACGCTTAAGATGCTGAGGAGCAATAACGCAGGGAATACTTTCAGTGCAGTGCTATTAGCAATATTTTCAGCTAAATGAGGAGTGAGCATACTGTAAATTGCTACAGCTGTGAACACTACTAAGAAGCCGATGTATGCATAGTTGATGCGTTTCTCGATGCGGTGGTGCATATCACCGTGAGTTTTGATGAGCAAGTACAAACCTCCGTGTACCATAAAGAGTAACAAAGTCATTACCCCTACAAGTAATGCATAAGGGGTAAGGAAAGTAAAGAGTGCGCCTCCTTGGTATACGAAATTCTCGTCTAACGGAAGCCCTTGTAGTACATTGGCAATTACCACGCCTAAGAGCACAGGCAATACGATGCTGCACACGCTATACACAATATCCCAAGTATTGCGCCAACGGTCGCTGTCCTCTTTGCCTCGTACCTCAATAGATACAGCTCTAAAAATAATAAAGGTTAGGAAAAGCATAAAAGGCGTGTTCATAGCCGAAAACAATTCGGCATACATTAGTGGGAAACCAGCGAAAATACCTGCTCCCCCAATTACTAACCACGCTTCATTACCGTCCCATACTGGTCCGATAGCGTTTAGAGCTACACGGCGTTCTTTTTTCTTATCGAAGCACAAATGCCACGCCCCTGCTCCGAAGTCAAAGCCGTCTAAAATAGCATAGCCTGTAATCAAAAATCCTATAATGATGAACCACCACGTAGGGTAGTCGATTCCTAAAAATGTTTCCATATCTGTATAATGTTATGCTGTTTGTAATTGTTCTTGATTTTCTTGTTCATCTATACCGTGAACGATTTTCTTGTTCATCAAGTAGATGAATAGAGCGAAGAGGATAATATAAATAACAGTAAATAAGATAATCGCAAAGAGTATTTGGTTAGCCGATACCGATTTAGATAACGCATCGCTGGTGCGCAAGAGTTTGTACACTATCCAAGGCTGGCGACCCATTTCGGCTGCAAACCAACCTACTTGATTACCTATTTGTGGCAATAGTACGCTCCATACAAAAATGTGCAAGAGCCAACGTTTGTTGTATAATTTACCTCTCCACAATAAGAAAGAAGCATAGAGAGTGAGTGCGATGAGCAACATACCAATGGCTACCATTATATGATAGAATTGGAACACAGCATTCACTTGCCCTGGACGGTCTTCAAGCGGATATTGGTCAAGACCTGTTACAGGAGCATCAGCATCAAAATGCACCATATACGAAAGCCCCTTAGGAATACTCAACCCGTGAGTTTTCTCATTCTTTTTGTCTACCCAACCAATAATGTAAGCATCACCAGTCCCTGTCTTGAAGTGCCCTTCCATAGCAGCTAATTTCTCAGGCTGGTTTTTAGCTACACCATCAGCTGAGCTGTGTCCTGAAACCAATTGCAACAAGCACACAATGGTACCGATGATAAGGGTTACTTTAAAGGCTTTTTTAGAGATTTCTACGTGGCGACCTTTGAGTAAATACCAAGCGTGAACGCTCAATACCAAGAAAATACCAGCCAAGAACGCTCCTTGCCATACGTGCCATATACGGTCTACGCTTGAGGGGTTAAACACCATCGCCCAAAAGTCGGTGATTACGGCTTTAGCTTGCATACCTTCGCCTGCAATTACATAACCTGCGGGGGTTTGTTGCCAGCTGTTGGCAATCACAATCCAAATAGCGGAACACATAGAGCCTAAGAACACCCCAAGGGTAGCCAAGAAGTGCCATATAGGCTTTACTTTATTCCAACCGAAAAGTACAATACCAAGGCAGGTACTTTCAAGTGCGAAAGCAAAAACACCCTCAGCAGCCAAAGCACTACCGAAGATATCACCTACATAACGCGAATAGGTAGCCCAGTTGGTACCAAATTCAAATTCCATTACAATTCCTGTAGCGACTCCTAAGCCAAAGGTAAGTGAGAAGATGCGCGTCCAGAAGCGGGCGAGCGTGTCGTACTCTTTTTTACCAGTGCGTAGGTAGATACCTTTAAAAGCTACCATTAGTAATCCAAGCCCTATACTTAAAGGCGGATAGATGTAATGGAAAGCAATCGTCAGTGCGAACTGCACCCGTGCTAAAATTTCTGTCTCCATATGTCGAGTAATTTAATTAGTGAAATATTGCGACAAAAGTACACTATATGAGTAATATACCAAAAGAAAAGTAGAAAACGAGCATTAATTTATATCACATCTAAATAATATAGCTCTTTCTCTACTCTCATACCTAACTTATCGCTAGCTTTACCTCTGATGATTGGTATTATTGTTTTTTTTCGGTATTGTGATGTTATAAAAAATCAATGGATACTCAATACTCTGAATATCCATTGATGAACTTATAATTAGATATTATCGATTTTTACTTGTTCTTTTTAACTTTCCCTTTTATTTCTTTCACTCTGTCTTCTACAAAGCGCATTAGTTTATTGGTAATAGGGAAATTGAACACTTCTTTATCAGTAGTAACCCTTGTAGTGAGGTAAATACCCAAAGGCAGAAGTATCAAAGCAGGTATCCACGGTGCCAAGGCTGGGTTGATAGTGTTGTTCTCAGCTATATTTTTCATAAACATTCCTATAAAATAATAAGCTAAGAACAGTATCATTGCTATTACCAAAGGCATACCAATCCCTCCTTTGCGAATAAAAGCTCCTAAGGGTGCCGCTACGAAAAAGAGCACAAAACAAGCTACCGTGAGAGCAAACTTATCGCTGAGATTTAAAATGTGTAAGTTCATTAGCTTATAGCGATATTCAAGGTCGCTTTGGCGGAACTCAACATTGTCTAACTGAGCTTGGTTGGTATTGATAGCCATATCAAGTACCATTGATTTTTGTGTGTTGTTCAGCTTGTTAAAAAGCTCTCTCACCGAAGTAATCTCCTTAGCAGGTTTAGGCTTCTCTTGTTTTTTTACTTCGGAAGAAGGGGGTGTCGAAGGAGCTACTGAGAAACCTGTACGGCGAAACATATTATTGCCATAGTCAGTAATATTCTGCTTGAAATCGGTGCGGAGTGAGTCGATAGCGTAATTAAGCTGTCCTACATTCATCATACGATAGGTAGTGGCATCGGTTTTCTCGTTAAAATCTACATTGTTCAAATGCGAAAGATCAAGATTAATAACGTATTTTTTAAAGTACACTTTGGCAAAAGGTACTTTTTGTTGAGCTTCGTAAGTGTTGGTTTTAATATCCTCGTAATAAGTCCCGTCTTCCAAAATGAGCTGTAAGAAGTTGCTATTACTCTTAGAACTCTTGAGTTCTCCTCGCTTGGCATTGATTACAGTGCGATTTACTTTATCGGGAGTCTTTTTGTGAATGAGCACATTCTCTAAAAACTCGTCATTATCTCCTCTTTTTTTTCCTACTTTTATGCTTATATCTTCCCCTATGTTAGAGAATACTCCTTCGGCTATAGCCATAGCAGGCTTCACTTTGGCAATATTCGATCTAAGGGTATACACCTCCCGATAAGCCACTGGAATTACATTATTGGCTAAAAAGAAAGTGCCTAAACTCAGTAATGCCATCAGTATAATCAGCGGACGCATTACGCGCATTAGCGAAATACCTGAGGCTTTCATCGCAGCAAACTCATAGTTTTCAGCAAATGCCCCAAAGGTCATAATAGAGGCTATTACCACTGCCAAGGGCATAATGATAGGGATAAGTTGCGGAATAAAATAGATTAGAAACTTGAATATAATCCATAACTCTAAACCACGCCCCGCTAGCTCATCAATGTATGTAAAGATTGTGTGGAATACAAAGATAAGAACAAGTATAGAGAGTGCTCCTAAAAAGTTAGTAAGGAACTGAGTGATAATGTAGCGGTCTAATATCTTCATCTATAATTCACTGATAGTATAGCCGTCTTTTTTGTACTTCTCGCGGTCGAATTTAAAGATATTGTTCGAAATAGGCTGGTTTGTTTTAAAAGTATTCACTGTGATAGTGGTTTTAGTTCCGTTCTTTCCTATTTCAATAAGGTTGTAGATGTGTTTAGTTTGTATATCTATCCCCAACAGAATTTGCTTTACATCAGTATTAGCTTTCTGCGGTTTCAGCTCTACATATTGTATTTTGCGCCCGCGTACATTTTGCTGTATATCCCATTTGTACTTATAACCTTTCTTATAGAAGGTAAGCATTCTTGAAGGAGTAATGGCATTGTCGTCATTGGCGTTTTTCTCTATCGTTACTTCTTCATTCTCGGGTACTATGGTATAGGTCTTATGACCGTCGTATATTTTAGTAGCCCCCAGATAATTCAGCACATACTTGTTTTTGGCAATGGTTACATTACCTTTGGTTTCCTGATTGATATTCTCAGCAATATTATCGAGGTTATACTTAAAATCTATATAGATATTATTGTAAGCAACCATCTTGTTGTACACTTCGTCCAATAGCTTTTTTGCCTTGTCTACTTGCTGGCTATGTGCCTGAAATACGCCTAAAAATAAAGCAAAAGCTACAATAAATATTCTTCTCATTTCTAGTGTTTTTAATGATTTAGTCTCTGTCTAATAGCAATTATTGTTCCAAAGTTTTATTGCGATATATATTTTTTATTTCTCTGTCTTGGGTTCTATCACTTTTCCTCCCTTTTTAAATATCTTTTGCATCAAGTCTTTAAAGGTATTGAAATCTACCGAATAGGTCAGTCCTACCCCTTGGGCATACCCTATACGGTCGAGCATATACTGTTGCCATTCGTTCTCTCGGTTGAATATTTTAGCTGTGAGGCTACCGTCGGAGTTTAAGCGGAATTGTACCTCTACGTTACCCGCCACTGCCGTACGGCTCACTCCTCCCACAGGGATACCCACTTTGGCATTCACACTCGCCCAATCGGTGATTTGGGTAGAGACAGTAAAGCCCAAACGGTCGCTGTTGATGTCGGACGAACCGTCATTAATCCCCGCTTCGTACGATACTCCCAAGTTCAACTTGTTGTCTTCGTCCGAGAGCAATTGGTTAAACAAGCCTGCTGCCGTTTCAAAGAGGTTGTAAGCTACCAAACGGTTATCGGTATTCTTTTCGCTCATAAACGAACCCTGTGCCAAGAGCGAAAAGGCTTGCAACTGCTTGCGGTCTTGGTCTTCAAGCTTGTAGTTGAGTTCCGATACCAAACTCGGACTACTATCAGGAAAAGTAATGTCAAACAAGGTTTCGGGGCGCATCAATTCTCCTTCTAATTTAATGATTACCTGAGTGTTGATTTTCCGGTTATACTGGGTGCTTTCCAATAGCGTACTTGGGTTCGCACTCAGGTTATAAGCCGCTTTCAAGTCGCGCAAAGTAGCTCTTAGCGGGTCGCCACTCCAAGAAATAGACCCCCCTGGGAGCACCGTAAAACGCTTGTCGATGATGTTTTCGTACTTGAAATTATAAAAGCCCGAATAGGTGATAAAGTCCCCCCACATATTGAACTTACCGTTGGTATTAATTTCAATAAGGAGCGTACCTGCTCCACGCCCCACAAGGTTACTACCCGTTTTTCTATCCATCACAATTTCCACTTCGGCAGTAGGAAGGATATCAAGCTCAAAGTTCAGTTCTAACCCCTTGATAGACTCCAATTCTCGGTTAATTTTTACTTTTTTATCGCCCTTCTCTACAAAAGTGATAAACGAGTCATCGCCCACACTCTCACTATCGCTGAGCGGTATTTTGAAGGACGTACCCTCTTCGGTCTTTGCATTTACCTTAATCGCAATTTCGTCCAATGCTCCTTTAATACTCGCATTCCCTTTGATAAAGGCAGTCCCGTAGAACAGCGCATCATCAGTATAAGGGGTGTTGAGCACCATAAAGCGCTTGCCAAGAGTTTGCAATCTTAGGTCTAAAAACCAATCTAATAGTTTATTATGTCTAATCGAACCATTCAGTTTGGCTTGTGTTTTATAAGCGGTATCGGTCAGTAGCCAGTTGTCTATATCAAACGTTTTGTTGTTTACCTTTATCCGTGCACCTTCCTGAATATCAGTATTGAGTTTCAGATACGTAATCCCCACACCTGCTTTGTGCAAGGTGAGTTCGCCGTCCATCAGTGGGTCGGTTACGCTACCGTCTATCTTCACTTGCCCCGACATCGTGCCTCTAAGGTTGTAGAAGATTCCCTCCAAGAACGGATTAAAAGGCGAGAGCTCAAAGTCTCTAAAATAAGCCGTAAGGTCAAGCAAAGTACCCCGCTTCTTGTCTAAGTTAATTTTCCCTCTCGTAGCAAAGCCAAGAGCCCGCCCGTTAGAGAAAAACGCCCCTACATCAAACGACGACAAATCACTGTTACCAAAGATACCCACTTCCAAATCGCCATAGTCATAGCCATTCAGTTTAAAATAGCGTATAAAAAGGTCTGCCGAAGGGTAATATAAGTTCCCGCGTTGAGTGAGCGACACGTTACCATTGAGCGTTCCTGTGAGGTTGAGCCCTTTGATTTCCGGTACTATTTTGTCCATCGCTACGTTATGGGCAACTAAGTGCAGGTTCTTATAATCTTTGGTAGTGATGAGCCCACTGAGGTTCATATATTGGTTTTGGTGCGCCATCTTGAAGTTGCTCACCTTAATCGTATCGGCAGTGCGATTGAGCACAATCTTGTTGTACTCATTCATCGCATTCTCGCGGTTGATATACCACGCATTGCCTTTGAAGTTTATCAGTGATTTCTTAATCCCTATAA
The DNA here is from genome assembly GCF_051417515.1 of Capnocytophaga sp. G1920. Lineage (NCBI taxonomy): Bacteria > Pseudomonadati > Bacteroidota > Flavobacteriia > Flavobacteriales > Flavobacteriaceae > Capnocytophaga > Capnocytophaga sp. G1920. Next base: position 25,289 of record NZ_JBPRKH010000008.1, on the reverse strand, counting down.
TCGACTGTTGTTTCTTGTTCAAAGTATGGTAGAAATTCAGCTCATAAGTATCTCTGCCGGTATCGCCCCCTTTGAACTCAGTACGGAAGAAAAGCGTATCTTTGATAGTGGTATTAATCAGGTTAAAATCTTGAATGGCATACACCCCAAAATCGGCTTTCTTCACTTCAAAATAAGTATTGTACAGCGGGTTTTTATTGTCTATTTCAAGACTGATACTGTCTATCTGAGTGCCGTATGCATTCACGCTGGGCGACTTCATTTGGAACTTAAAACTCCCTTTATCGGCATCTATATTCCCGTTGATGAAAGTGTTTCTGCCTATCTTCACTTTGGGCACAAACACTTCTACTATCTTGTTGTAAATATCAAAATGGAAGTCTACGTACTGGTTTTTCTCTATCTTATACGGGTTGTATTGGGCATAGATACTTCCCACCGCATTTTGCATTACCTTTTTTAGCTCAGCTAACTTGAACTTTCCTCTTACATTCCCGCTCACAATATCAGGCGAATTAATCGTGATTTCTTTCACGCCATTGTTCAAGGTTGAAACGACCTCGAAGTCTTTAAAGGTAAAACTTCCTGCTGAATTGATGTAATTGGTGTGTTTAAATGATATTTTACCCACAATATCGTCCAACTGATTGCCCGAAATGTCTATCACTACCTTACCACATAACTGCGATATGCTGTCCATTTCCATAAAGTGTAAAGCGTGCAAATCGGCAATAGCAATATCCGCTTGAAAGTCAAATTTGTTGTTTCTCCCCGATAGGTCAGCAAGTCCGTTGAAGTTCATCGTAAGGTTCGGGTCTTTTGCGTCTATTTTGCCGTTAAACACCTGATTCCTAAACTCCCCATTAATGCCTATGCGCTGGTAGTTATAACCGTTGTAGCCCACCGAATGAACCGTGCCATTGGCGTAGAGTTGCATAGTTTTAAAGTTCAATCCCTGTCCGCGCACTGTCATATCGGCAGTGAGTGCGCCCATAGTCGGGTCGTCCAAAATCTTGCCCAAATGAAACTGATTCGTAGTGAGCGTACCTCTAAAAGCCGTTTTATCGGTATGGGTAAGGTCTTCCAAAGAGCCGTCAATATGTGCTTCGCCGTCATTGGTTTTCAGCAGTACATTGGCTTGTAGCGAAGTAGTTCTGTAAGCAAAATCACCTTCTACTGAAAACATTCCTAACCTTTGTAGTTCCCCTGGAATATTTTCACCCAAATCCTTAGGCATTAAGTAAGCCAAATCGTTATAAATACTCTCGGCATATACACCTTTGCCTATCACGGCTATATTAGCGTGTTTTGCTAATAGGTTTTGGAAAGTTAAATCTCCCTCAATAAGCGTGTTCTGATAAGATATTTTTCCCTGCGGAATAGTGAAGTTGTTGAGCGTTCCTTTCATCGTTACGCCCTCTAACACAATGTTTCTACCTCCGTTGAAGCCATTGTAAAAAGCGTTCAAATCGGTAGTGTTTACCGTAGCTTTGGGCAGATTAACGTCAAAGACTACCTTGTTCACAAAATCGCCAAAACTGCCGTTGTGAGAGAACATCGTTATAGTACCCTGAATGTCCGTCAATGCCGTTTGCAGTCGCAAATCCTTGGCTTGCATCAAGCTATCGGTATAGCTGAACTGTGTATTTAGGTGGGTAACATTCAGTTTGTCATCAAAGCGGAAGTTCCCTTCTTGCATCTCAAAAAACACTTTGCTACCCAAGATTTTAAAGTCGTTTAGCTTAGTGTTCAGATGGTCTACTTTCAAGATAGAAGGATTGGCGTTATTCTCGTCCGAAATACGGCAATAGCTATCTTTTAGCTTGATGCTTTTTGCCTTCATCACAAACTTGCCCGTGCTGGGTTCTCCCGAATCGAATTTGTTTACAAACACGTCCAGGTTAGACAAAGTATCACCCTTATGGGTTTTCATATTGAAAATGAGACTATCACCCTTTATGTGTCCAAAGTACAAATTACCGTCAAACAGCTGTTTAAAGTCTAAAATAGAAGTCGTGAGTTTCTTTGCCGAAATAAGCGTATCTTGCTTGTGGTCGCGAATAAGCACTCGTTTGATATCCACATCCCCGTTGATTTTCAGATGTATGCGCTCTATATTTAGGTCGATATCAAAATCTTCATTCAGGTAGTTCACCACCTTTTTAGCAATGAAGGTTTGGGTGGCGGGTAAGGTCAAAAGCAGAGCCGTAACCCCAAGTAACACAAGGGTTATAAGGAAGAAACGGACAAGTATTTTTCGTAATCTTTTGATAGAATGAGTTCTTTACTGCTGACTTAGCGTGCAAAGATACGAATAAAATTGAAAAGCAAAAAAAGATATACTGAAAAAATACCCAAACACACTAAAATAGCTTCTTTTCTCCTTCATCTTACCCCCGCTTTATCTTCATCGTGCCTTCGCTTTATCTTCATTGTACCTTCGCTTTATCTTCATTGTACCTTCACTTTCTCTTCATTGTGCCTCCGCTTTATCCTTATTGTACTTTTACCTTATCTTCATTGCGCCTTCGTTCATTCATCACCTGTCCGTATGACTCGCATCGTCTTACCACCACCGCAATCTCCTTTTGAAGAAAGTCCACATTTGTCATTCGTCACTCGTCATTCGTCATTTCTCCCCCTTTCCCGTCACTACACTCCCCCTTTGGAGAAGGCTAGGGGGAGGTTTCTTTCGCTTCCTGTCACCAAATTCCCCCTCATTGAGGTAGCCAGCGACAGCTGGGTATGTGAGAAGGGGGAGGTTTCTTTCGCTTCCCCGTCACTACACACCCCCTCTCCTTGGGAGAGGGACGGGGTGAGGATTCTCTTTCTTTCGCCTCGAAACCCCATTTTTAACATTTTTAGCGTTGTTGTATTATATTATGAATCAACTTTTTATATACCCTTTCTATACCAATCGTCCAAGATTCGTATAAGCTTCCTATAAGCTCTCTATAAGCTACCCCCACCCTCCTAATAGCCTTTTTTCACCAAAAATCTTCTCAGCTCTCTTCCGTTCTCCTCCGATATCTTTCGTCTCCTCCTAACCACCCCAATACATCGCTTTTTTATCTCAAACTTTGGCAAAGTTTTAAACTTTGCCAAAGTTGAATAAACTAACAATCCCTATTTTCTCATTTCCAAATTTCCTAATTTTCTCATTTCCTAATTTCTGGTATTATCAACATCAAATTGGTACAATTATTGCGTTATGGTGTGGCTGAAAAATACTGCCATCAACCATCACAAAGGCTATTACGCTACTTCTTATGGGTATTGTGGAAATTATTCAAACGTGTTAAATAAATGTTAAAGTGTCACCTTTCTGATACAACGTAAAAAAAATATACTACCTTTGCACCCGCAATGAATTCTTATTTAACAATTAAAAAATGTTTCGAACAACAACACTATGAACAAAAAGTATTTTTTCTTATTCCTTATTTTTGTATTAAGCAGTTTTTTGTATTTCGTACACGCCCAAAATTCCCATCTTAGCAAAGAAAAACTATTAGCCTTAAAAAAAGTCGAACTTAACATTAAAGATTTGTATAACGAGCTAAACGCCGCCCAATACGACCTTAGCTTCGAAGTTTTTCGCTACGCTTATATAGGCTATCAATCTCTCAGAAAGCAACACCGCTTAAACGAAAAAGACCTCTTCTCTATTATTGATTTTACAAAAGATAGTAGCTCTAAGCGCTTTTATACCATCGACTTAGAGAAGATGAAAATAGTGTATTACACCTATGTAGCACACGGTAGAAATAGTGGAGAAATAAAGTCCTCCTCTTTTTCAGATGCAATGGAATCTAACAAAAGTAGTATAGGCTTTTACATTACAGGTGCCACTTACATCGGTAGTAAAGGATTTAGCCTAATGTTGTACGGCGATGAAAAAGGCTATAATAGTAACTTAGCCAAACGTGCAGTAGTTATCCACACTGCCAATTACGCCAATGAAAATTACATAGCTCGTACGGGGCGTATGGGCAGAAGTTTAGGTTGCCCTGTATTGCCCGAAAATATATATAAACAAGTCATTGAAACTATCAAAGAAAAAACAATGATTTTTGCTTATTACGACGATGCAAAATACCTCAGCTCCTCTAAATACTTAAATGTTTTAAAACTTATTGACGACGAATCCGTCTTCTAAATAAATTTTGATTATCCTTATCTGAATACTTAAAAAATAAAAAAGACTGCTACACAGCAGTCTTTTTTATTTTCCTTATATAGATGTCTTATACTTCTAACTGAAACACCTCTTGTACCCAACTGATACTTTCATCTACTGACGAGGTATCTTTCAAGTGGTTTACAAATTGTGTAGTTATCTTCTGAATGATGCGGTTACTTATCATTTCAGCTTGTTGCTCGTTAAAGTTTTCAATTTTCTTTCGCTGGAAGTCCATTTCAGCTTCTTTAAGGCTTTCAAGCTTCGCTTTTAACGCTTTGATAGTAGGCGCAAACTTGCGGTTGTCTAACCATTGGAAAAACTCTTCTTTTACCTCTTCTACAATCTCCAAAGCCTGTGGAATCGCTTCTTTTCTACGCTCTAAGGCTTCGTCTTTGCGCTTAGAAAGCTCGTCCATATGCAAAAGGGTTACATTGGGGAGTGTTGCCACTTGTTCCTCCACGTTCTTAGGAATAGAAAGGTCTAAAATGAGTATCGGTTGAGCTGGATTGATAAAATCTTTATACACCGTAGGAGTAGCAGCCCCTGTGGCAACTATGAGTACATCAGCTTTGCTAATTTCATTTCGTAACTCGTTAAAATCTTTAACGATTACATTAAACTTACCCGCTATTTGTTCTGCTTTCTCACGTGTGCGATTGATAAGAGTAATATGTTCGTTTTGAGTGTGCTTGATGAGGTTTTCGCACGTATTGCGACCTATCTTGCCTACACCAAAGAGAAGAATATTCTTTTGCGACACCTCAGGTATATTCTGCATAATATACTGCACCGCCGTAAACGATACTGAGGCTGCCCCTGAGGAAAGCGTCGTCTCGTTCTTGATACGCTTGCTGGCGTTAATAACAGAATTCATCAATCGTTCCAAAAAGGCTTTGGCGAGACCTTTGTCGCGCGAGAGATTAAAGGCTTGTTTTATCTGCCCTATAATCTCAAAGTCCCCAAGAATCTGGCTATCTAAACCTGTCCCTACTTCAAAAAGATGATGCACAGCCTCTTTGTTCTTTGTTACGTAACCCACTTTCTGAAAATCATCTACCGACCCATTAGAATTTTCACAGAGCAGTTGTATCAGCTGAAAAGGGTGTTCGGCATAACCATAGAGCTCCGTACGATTACAAGTAGAAATCACCAATAGCTCCTCAAAGCCTTCGCTTTTAGCTTGGGAGAGCAATTGGTCTTTGTTTTCAGGGGTAAGACTAAACATTCCACGCATCGTTGCATCAGCTTTTTGGTAGCTGAGTCCAATGCAGTAAAAGGTTTTGTTCTTAGATATAGTAGGTTGTGTCATAGTTTTTTAGTAATTGATACTATCAGTAGTTGTGTTTCGCAAGCGCAAAAATAATAAGTTCGCCGTAAATCACATAAGATACGACGAACTTTTATTCTAAAAAAACAAAATATGTAAACAATCTAAATAATTAGTCTTTTTATCATTTTGTCTATTTGTTAATTGCCACAGCGACTGAGAGGCAAAGTAGAGCACCTTAACAATCCCTCTTGTTTGGCAATCTCAGCATACGGTATTTCCTCTACGGTAAAACCTTGTGAGCGCAACCAGTTGTTCAAGCGTGTAAAATTCTTTTCAGAAACTACCACCTCTGGGCTGATAGAAAAGATGTTGCTAAACATATGGTACATTTCCTCTCGCTCTATATGAAAGAGATTCTCTTTGCCAAAGAGGTCTACCAAATACTGATAATCAGCTTCACAGCGGAAACCGCCTTTGTAGATAATTCCTTTGTCTTTACCAATCGGTTGGAAGCAACAGTCGAGGTGGAGGGCATTATCGCGCGCCTCAGTTTGTGATTTCACCAAATCAAACTCCTTTACCTTTTTCTGAGGAAAGAGCTTTTGGATAAAAGCCACCCCTGCTACATTAGTACGAGCTGTGATTTGCTGTTTATAATCTTCCCCTTTATAAGTCCCGATGAAAATATGGTCGTTCCAGGGCATTACATCGCCCCCTTCAATATGTACATCAGCAGGAGGGGTTATCACTTTTTTAGGGTCTATTTGTTTTACAATGTACTCAATAGCCTGAAATTCTTCTTGTCTATCGGGTAGTATATTAGCTTTGATAAAAGTATCTTCAATCACAAAACCGATATCGCGAGTGAATATCTGGTTGCAGTCAGTAATGATTTCAGGGCGATAAACGGTTACGCCGTATTTTTGGAGTACTGCACAAAAAGCGTCCATTTCAGCAACCATATCCTTTTCTATGGGGTAAGTACCCGCTTTGATATGCTCCGCCGATTTAGGGTCGTAGGCTTCTTCGAGCTTTGGCGTAGGACCATTGCTAGTAGCTGTGCCTAAAATCACAGTTTCTAACTGATCAGTTTCGTTTGTAATATGTAATTTTAGCATATTAATATTGTCTTGTTTTGGGCAAAGATACAAATAATTTGGTAATTAGCAAATTTATCAGTTCTCAATTGCTAATTGATAATTATTTTGTACTTTTGTCGCTCTAAATTCAATACAATGAACACCATACGCATAGGTACACGCGATAGTGAGTTGGCTCTCTGGCAAGCTAAAACGGTACAAAACCAATTAAAAACCTTAGGCTATCCCACTGAGATAGTAAGCACTAAATCTCACGGAGATATAGAGCTAAGCAAACCACTCTACGAAATGGGGGTTACCGGTATCTTTACCAAAGCGCTGGATATTGCCTTGCTCAATGGCGAAATAGATATTGCCGTACATAGTATGAAGGACGTACCCACGGCTTTACCTGAAGGAATTGTGGTAGGGGCGGTGCTCAAGCGCGGGAATCCTCACGATGTATTAGTATACAAGGGTGACCTTTCGTTTTTGGAAGCTGAAATAGCAACTATAGCCACCAGCAGTTTGCGACGCAAGGCACAATGGTTACACCGCTACCCGCATCATAATATAGAGAATTTAAGGGGAAATGTAAATACCCGCTTGCAAAAACTCACCGATAACCCTTGGAATGGGGCTATCTTTGCTGCTGCGGGCTTGGAACGCATTAATAAATTACCTGAAAAACACTTGGTGCTGGATTGGATGCTACCTGCACCTGCGCAAGGAGCTATCGTATTGGTGGTGCGCGAGGATAACGTAGCCTTGCAGAAAAAACTACTCCCTCTCCACGACGATTATACTTATATAGCTACTCAATTAGAACGCGATTTTCTTCGCGCTTTGGAAGGTGGCTGTACAGCACCTATTGGAGCTTTTGCTGAGTTTAAAGATGATAAACTCTACTTCAAAGGAGGTTTGTGGAGCGAAGATGGCAAAGAGTCTTCGGTAATAGACGAAGTACTCACTCAAATAGATGAATATACGGGAGAAAAACTTGCTACAATGATAAGAAGTTAACGATTAATGGTTAAAAAAAAGCGCAACACTTGGTTACAAGTGTTGCGCTTTTTTATTGCTTGTTATACTATGACTACGCATCAATTTTAGCGTACTTAGCATTTTTCTCGATGAACTCACGACGTGGTGGTACTTCATCACCCATCAGCATAGAGAATACGCGGTCGGCTTCAGTAGCGTTGTCGATGGTTACTTGGCGAAGGGTGCGGTGTTCGGGATTCATAGTGGTATCCCACAACTGGTGATCGTTCATTTCACCCAAACCTTTATAACGCTGAATATTCACATTGCCCATTTCAGCTGAAAGCGCATCGCGTTGTTTGTCGTTCCAAGCGTACTCTTCGCGTTTGCTGTTTTTGCTTTTTACTAAATAGAGCGGTGGTGTGGCAATATACACGTGTCCGTTCTCCATAAGTTCGCGCATATAGCGGAAGAAGAACGTAAGGATAAGAGTAGTGATGTGCGAACCATCGACATCGGCATCACACATAATAATTACTTTGTGGTAACGGAGTTTGCTCAAATTAAGAGCTTTGGCATCTTCCTCAGTACCCACAGTTACACCCAAAGCGGTATAGATATTCTTAATTTCATCGCTATCGAAAACCTTGTGTTGCATTGCTTTTTCGACGTTGAGGATTTTACCTCTGAGGGGTAGTATCGCTTGGATATCTTTGTTACGCCCTTGTTTAGCTGTACCGCCCGCTGAATCACCCTCGACAAGGAAAAGTTCGCATTTTGCTGGATCTTCTTCAGAACAGTCGGCGAGTTTACCTGGAAGACCGCCACCACTCATCACGCTCTTGCGTTGTACCATCTCACGAGCTTTGCGTGCTGCTTGACGTGCTTGGGCAGCCAAAATCACTTTCTCGACAATGGTTTTGGCGTCGTTAGGGTTTTCTTCGAGATAATCTTCGAGCATTTGTCCTACGGCTTGAGATACGGCTGAGGTTACTTCGCGGTTACCGAGTTTGGTTTTTGTCTGTCCTTCGAATTGAGGTTCGGCTACTTTTACCGAAATGACAGCGGTAAGCCCTTCACGGAAATCATCACCTTCAATCTCCACAGGGTTCTTTTTATCTTTACTCATCTTCTCGAGCAAGCCTGATTTATCGGCATAGGCTTTGAGGGTACGAGTGAGCCCCATACGGAAACCTTGCAAGTGAGTACCTCCTTCGGAAGTATTGATATTATTGACGTAAGAGTGTAGGTTCTCATTATATGAATCGTTGTAAATCATAGCGACCTCCACAGGGATACCGTTCTTTTCACCGTCCATAGCTATCACGTTTCCGATGATAGGCATACGGTTGCCATCGAGGAATTTAACGAATTCTTTTAGTCCGTTTTGTGAATAGAATTTTTCGGTGATAAAGTTACCTTTTTCGTCTTTGTTGCGAAGGTCGGTAAGGGTGATAGTAATTCCTTTATTTAAATAAGCGAGCTCGCGAATACGGGCTGCGAGAGTATCGTATTTGTATTCAATAGTTTGTTCAAAAATTACTTCATCGGGGTGGAAAGTAACCTTAGTACCGCGTTTATCGGTGTCACCCACTTGTTTTACAGGGTACATCGCTACCCCGCGTTGGTACTCTTGTTGCCATATTTTGCCGTCGCGGTATACGGTAGCAGTAAGATGGTCGGAAAGGGCATTTACGCAGGAAACTCCTACCCCGTGCAAACCACCCGATACTTTATAAGAACCCTTGTCGAACTTACCTCCGGCACCGATTTTAGTCATTACCACTTGAAGGGCAGAAACGCCTTCTTTCTTGTGGACATCTACTGGGATACCGCGACCGTTGTCTTCCACGGTGATAGAATTATCCTCATTAATGGTTACCGAAATAGTATCGCAATAGCCTGCGAGCGCTTCGTCGATAGAGTTATCAAGCACCTCGTATACAAGGTGGTGTAACCCGCGCGTACCCACATCGCCGATGTACATTGAGGGGCGCATACGCACGTGTTCCATTCCTTCAAGGGATTGGATATTGTCTGCCGAATATTCAGCTGAATTTTGTTGTTCGTTATATAATTCTTCTGCCATAATTTTAATATCGAATCAAGGGTGCAAAGGTATGAATTAATTTATTAATGAGCAAATTTTATAATAGATAAATAAGAATGAGAGAATTAGAGAATTAGAGAATGAGAAAATTAGAGAATTAGAGAATGAGAAAATTAGAGAATGAGAAAATTAGAGAATGAGAAAATTAGAGAATTAGAGAATTAGGAAATTTGGAAATTAGCAAATGGGTAGTGATAAAGAAGGTTTTTTGACGGATCTGACTTGTCGGACAAATTGGACTAGTCTGAGTTATCGGAGGAAAACGAAAAATATAAAAAGTGAGTTAGGAGGATTTTTAGTGAAAAAAGGGTGTAAGAAGGGTGGGGTTAGCTTATAGAGAGCTTATAGGAAGCTTATACGAATCTTGGACGATTGGTATAGAAAGGGTGTGTAAAAAGTTGATTCATAATATAATACAGCGATGTGAAAAATGGTAAAAACAGGGTTTCGAGGCGAAAGAAAGAGGAAGAGGTGATAGGCCTTAGGCCTTAGGCACTAGAAGGGAGTGTGACGGAAAAGGGAAGAAATGACGAATGATGAATGACGAGAAATGTGATGCAAAAGCGACTACGATATTGTAAATCAGAGATAATCACTCTTTTTAATTCTTAGATTCGCTTTACTATCTTTGCTGTTAGAAAAAAAATATCTACCTTTGCCAAAAATATTTAGAGCTACGCAGGCGGAAATTGTAAGATTTCAAACAGAAATAAGTGCGTTAGACTTCCCTTTACTTACAACTATTAAGAAGAAAGTTGTAATAACACGAGTGTAAGAACAAATAAGAATTGACAATAAGGAAAGAATCGGTTGGATTCTTTTCAGTTTTAAACTTTAACTAAAACAATATGGAATTAAACAAACTAATTGACCACACGCTTCTAAAAGCAACGGCTACCATTGCGGATATTGAGACCCTTTGCAAAGAAGCAGTGGAGTACGATTTTTATTCGGTATGTGTGAATAGCTGTTATGTAACAACAGCTAAGAATTTTTTAGCAGGCACTGATATCAAGGTGTGTAGCGTGGTAGGCTTTCCCTTAGGAGCAATGTCGGCTAAAGCAAAATACTTTGAGACGGGTGAAGCTCTCTCCGATGGCGCCGACGAGATTGATATGGTGCTAAACGTAGGCTTGTTAAAATCTGGTGAAGTAAACAAAGCGTTAGACGAAATTATATCGCTGAAACGCTGTGTAGGTGAGAATAGAGTGCTAAAAGTAATCCTCGAAACCTGCTACCTCACTGACGAAGAAAAACGCTTGGCTTGCCGTATGGCTCTTGATGCTAAAGCGGACTTTGTAAAGACCTCTACAGGATTTGGCTCAGGAGGGGCTACCCTTGCTGATGTGAAACTAATGAAAGAATGTGTGCAAGACAAGGCAAAAATAAAAGCCTCAGGAGGTATACGCGACTACGAAACAGCTATGCAGTACGTGAACTTAGGGGTACAACGCATTGGCACATCGAACGGTATTGCTATCTTAAAAGGAGAAAAAGGAACGGGCTACTAATGAAAATTATCAGTTATAACGTAAATGGCATTAGGGCAGCGCTTACGAAAGGCTTTGCCGACTGGCTGAAAAGCGCTAACCCCGATGTGTTGTGCTTGCAAGAAATTAAAGCCACAGAAGACCAAATCCCTACGGAAGTTTTTTCGGAATTGGGCTATAAATATCAGTATTACCACAGTGCAGAGAAAAAAGGTTATAGTGGCGTAGCGATACTCTCTAAAATAGAACCTAAGCACGTGGAAGTAGGTACGGGTATCGACTATATGGACAAGGAAGGACGGGTGCTTCGCGCCGATTTTGAGACCCTATCAGTAATGAGTCTGTACTTGCCCTCAGGTACAAACCCTGACCGTCTTGACTTCAAACTGACTTTTATGGCTGACTTTCAAAAGTACATAGACAAACTGAAACAGAAGGTGCCTAACCTCGTTATTTGTGGTGACTATAACATCTGTCACGAGGCGATAGACATTCACGACCCCATACGAAATGCCAATGTATCGGGCTTTCTCCCGATAGAGCGCGAGTGGTTGGATAAGTTTATGAAGAGTGGTTTTATTGATAGTTTTCGCTATTTCCACAAAGAAGCACATCAGTACTCGTGGTGGAGCTATCGCGCGAATGCTCGCAACAACAACAAGGGTTGGCGCATCGATTATCACTTGGTATCTGCTCCCTTAGAAAAGTGTATGGAGCGCGCTCTTATTCTCCCCGAAGCTAAACACAGCGACCACTGCCCTATTTTATTAATGATTAATGATTAGTGGTTAATGGTTAAAGGCTGTCCGAAAAGTTTATGCTGTTATAGTTTTTCGAACAGCCTTTGTTTTTTTTATTTCTTCTTTAAAGTAAAACAGTGCATTTCCTCTTCAAAACTATACTTCACCTGCAATTGATAACTATCGGCGATAGACTTTACAATAGCTAAGCCTAAGCCGGTGGAAGTAGCGTCCTGTTGCCCTTTGTGAAAGCGCTGGAAAATCTTGTTGGGGTCTAAGCGCATTCCGTCTTTGGCAGTATTCTTCACTTGAAAACTGTTTTCTTCTAAACAGACTTGTATCTCCTTTCCCTTTTCGGTGTATTTAATGGCATTGCGCAATAAGTTCGACACGAGTACCGTTGCCAAATCCTTATTCATTTCCACTTGAAAATCACTATCTTCTTTCACTGTAATTTCTAATTCTTTAAAGGCTATTAAATCACTGAGATCTTCTATAATAGTTGCTGTGAGCGCTTGAAACGATATGCTCTCGACTTGCTTGTATTGGTGATTTTCTATGCGGGTGAGCATCAGTAGCGACTTGTTTAAGTGAGTCATTCGCATTAGTGACTGCTTGACTTCGCTAAGCTGAACTAATTGTTTTTCGGTCAGTGAAGGGTCATCGGTTAATAGTTCTAATTTGTTGAGGGTAATAGCTAAGGGTGTTTGCAATTCGTGTGAAGCGTTCTCAATAAACACTTTCTGTTCTTCAAATACCACTTCGTTGCGTTGCCACATTTGCTGTATATTGTCGTGCAACACGTTAAACTCAATTACATCGGTAACGATGGGCTGTAGCTTGTTTTTATTCCCTACTTGATATTGGCGAATAGCTGTGAGTATCCCCTTGAAAGGCTTCCATATTTTATTGATAACTAACAGATTGACAAGATACATTGAGAGTACCAACACCACATACAATACCCCCAGCGCAATGGCTAAATTGAACAGCAAATCGTCTTTTTCTACCGTAGAGGTGCGTATCTCAAGCGTATAGGGGTTCATATCACGGTCGTAGAAGCTGGTTTTGAGTACCCTATATGGCTCGTCTTCATCATCAAAAGGCATATAGAAAAAGGCATTGCTAAGGATATTATGGTCGGAGAAATCTTCTTGTGAGGGGTACACTCTAAAGTCCTCGATACCAAATTCATTTATCTTTAACAGTTCGGGGTGGCGAAGGATATTTTGAATAATAAGCGTCTTCTTGTCTTTCAGTCCGTCATCGATATTGTCGTACACCTCGTCTAAAATATAAGCGTAGAACACCGCCGCCCACACCGCCAAGATGAGCAAAAAGGTGAGTGTGAGGTAGCGCAAGGTGTAGTTTTTCAGTGATATTTTCATAGTTATACCAATTTATAACCAATGCCATAAACCGCTTGGAGGTCTATTTCGGCTTCTGCAGTTTTGAGTTTTTTGCGGAGATTCTTTATTTGCGAATAGATAAAATCGAGGCTATCCACTTGGTCGATATAGTCTCCCCAGACGGCTTCGGCAAGGGTAGTTTTCTCCACCAATCGTTCAGGACGAATGATAAAGTAATACAACAGGTCGTATTCCTTTCGGTTGAGAGTAAGCGTTGTATCACCTACCTTCACGGTACGGGTTTCGGGGAAGAGCTGTACGTTTTTGAGGGTAATCACTTCCTCACCTTGCTGGTTTTTGCGCCGTATAATTGATTTGACGCGAGCCAAGAGTTCGGCGAGGTGAAAAGGTTTTGCAAGATAATCGTCAGCACCCTTTTCGAGTCCGAGTACCTTGTCCTCTACTGAGTCTTTCGCCGAGATGATAAGCACTGAATGGTTCTTTTTCATCGTCCTAAGCTCGTCGAGCAATTGCATACCGCTACCGTTGGGCAACATAATGTCCAAAAGAATGCAATCGTAGTCGTAGTCGGCAAGTTTAGCTAGCCCCGAAGGGTAGTCTTTTGCTGTTTCCACCAAAAAGTGTTCTTGTTCGAGGAACTGTCGCAGGGTGAGGCGCAGTTCTTTTTCGTCTTCTATAATCAGGATTTTCATACGGGGGCAAAGATAATAAATAATTGCGAATGAAGAATGATTGGGAAATGAGGAAATTAGAGAATGAGGAAATGAGAAAATGAGGAAATTAGCAAATTAGAGAATGGGGTAAATGCTAATAATGCCAGAAATGCCAAAAATACTGATAATACCACCAAGAGGAATGGACGGATCGGACAGGTTAGAGGAGGGATTGGAGGATTCGGAAGGAAACGGAGATTTTCAGAAGAAGGCTAAGGGCGTTTTTGGTGAAAAAAGGGTGTAAGGAGGGTGGGGTTAGCTTATAGAGAGCTTATAGGAAGCTTATACGAATCTTGGACGATTGGTATAGGAAGGGTATGTAAATAGTTGATTCATAATATCATACAACAGCACTAAAAATGTTAAAATCAGGGTTTCGAGGCGAAAGAAAGAGAATCCTCACCCCGTCCCTCTCCCAAGGAGAGGGGGTGTAGTGACAAATGGCGAGTGACGGAAAGGGGGAAGGTAGCGACGGGGATTATATCGGTTGTGGTTTTACCTTTTAGGTTTTACCTGCGTAAGCTTTGCGTTAAACATTCTTAAAAGATTCTTAATTGATGCTTAAAATTTCACAGGAGTAGCGCGATGGCATAGGGAATGTGAAGGGAAATTATATAACGAAAAGTGTATAATTTTCAGCAAGTTATAACAAAAAGCAGATAGAGATATTGGGTAAAGGTAACAGAAGAGTGTAAAAAAAATGGACAATTATTTTTGTGTAGATATTTCTTTTTCGTATCTTTGCACCGTGTATAGTACCCAGTGGGTATGATTTATAATGTTTTTAGCAATGTTTTAATTCGTATTTTAAAATGAAAGTAAGCAATTTTTTTAAATACATAAGTGTTTTTCTGCTTTTATACTTCTTTGGTATTGAGGGGGTACAAGCTCAGCAAAATAAATTAATTTCTGCAAAAATGAAATTCTCTTTTGCCTGTGTAAGTGCAACTAATAATGGAAAAATTCCTAATCCTAATAATCCAAACGACCCATATGGGTTTAAAGTTAAGGTGCATTGGTCGCCTCCTTTCCCGAATGCTGATAACAAATATATATTTGAATTATCTGACGCTAATGGTAATTTTGATAATCCTGTTGTATTACCTTATGAAACTAATGGTATTCCAAAAGGAAAGACAGAAAACAATGTTCAAACTTTTGATGCATTTCTAACTTTTCCTAAGAACTTAAATGGTAAAAAATACCGAATTCGTGTACGTACTACTAATCCTGTAAGTCAATTAATAGCCACTATTGATAATAGCCCAAAACAAGAATTTGAAGCTCATTATATGAATGTAGATCAAGCGCTAAGAACTACTCCCTCAGGTAATGTAAGACTTTGCCCCGGTCAATCATTAGATATATCAGTAGCACAAATTTTTACTAGTTTTGGAAGTACAAACATTTCTGATTATACTTATGTTTGGTATAAAAAAGCTCCCGGAAGTGGAGGAATAGGCACTCCTATTCCAAATCAAACAGGACCAAAACTAACTGTAACCGAAGAAGGTGGTTACACGGTTGCTATTGACTATGGTGGAGGGTGTCTTGGTGAAAACAAATCAAAATCGAATACTATTACTGTAAGACTTACAGGCGGTGGGCAGTCATTAGTGTTAAGTAGTTCGGCTACTGAGATATGTAGTTCAGAGAGCTTTACCCTTACGGCTACCCCTGCGGGCAATGAGACTTATACGTGGTATCGCGACAATACTAAGTTGGGCGAAACTAATGGGGTGGCTACCTATGTGGTGTCGCCCCCAAATAATCTTCCGGGTAAATACCGCGTACAAATAGGAGACGGAGGCGGTTGTGGTGTGCGCTCCAATGAAATAGAAATAAAACATAAAGATGCTATTAAAGCTAATATTACTACCACGGGAGGCAATGTATTGTTACCCAACAAACAGCGTACCCTCAGCGTAAACACCACTGCCCAAAATCCTTCGTACAAATGGTTTAAGGACGGGGTAGAAATACCGGGGCAAACTGCCAATACTTATGTAGCAACTAGCGCAGGCAAATACAAAGCCCAAGTAACCCAAACGGGCAGTTGTGCTTCGACAGTAGAAACTGAGGAGTACGAACTCAAAGCCCCTGATAGCTTCAAGGTGAGCATCAAGCCCAAAACTTCTTATCAGCCTTGCGAGACGAACAGCATAGACCTCACGGTAGACAAAATCACAGCCGTATCGGGTGCTACTGAGCTTGCAATAGACCCGAGCGACTATTCGTTTTTCACTTTCCAATGGCAAAGAGAAACGGGCGGTGCCTTTACGGATATCAACACCACGCAAGAAATCACTCTTAACAGCGCTACCCAAAACGGCAAATACCGCTTGAAAATAACGGCTTCGGGGTTTCCTGCCATTCCTGAATCGAATGTATTAGATATCCAATTGCAGGACAGCAATGCGTTGCGCATTAACAACAGTGTAGACAATGTGGATTTCTGTGGAGAGGTGTATACGCTCACGGTTACCACGGGTGCCGACCCTACGGCTACTTACACTTGGTTTAAAGACCGCGTGCAAATAGCACAAGGAGTAGGAATGACCGAATATGGGGTAACTACCACAGGAGTGTATTACGCTACCATAGGCGGTACGGGCGGAGGTTGCCCTGCTACGTCCAACTCGGTAGTGGCAAAGCGTACCGTTATCACAGCACGTTGGGCGGAAGATATGAACACTCGGGAGATTTACTACCCTGCAAAAACTACGGTACTGAAAATATCGCATAATATGACCAACCCCACTGTGGAATGGAAGAAAAACGGCACTGTAATAGCAGGCGCTACGGGTGTGGAATACACGGTTACTGATACGCCTGTATCGGCTGACGTATACGAAGCAAAAATCACCGATGGCGGTAGTTGTGGTACAAGTATCAGCCTTACCCCTATTTACTTTGAAACCATTGCTGATATTAAAGGCGTGAGAGTAGGAACGGTAGCATCTACCAACTGTGAAACCCGTACGCAAACCACTCTTGAAGTACAAAAGATAACTGTACAGCTGAGCAGTAGTGGAGAACAGGTGGAAGTAAAGAAAATAGATTACCAATTCTTTAACTTCCAATGGCAAAAAGACAGCAACGATGTGCCAGGTGAAACCCGACAGCAGTTTGTCGTGTCGCGCGCAGGTAACTCAGAATCGGCTAAATATTCAGTGCGGGTTAGTTATGGCACGATTATCAAGACTTCGGACGAAAAACCGGTAGCCTTTACTCCTATCCCCGATTTTGAAATATCGTCGGCTGACGGTGCGAAAGGAACAGTATACCTTTGTCAAGGAGGTACTATTAGTCTTACCGTAGCTGCTGATAGCTTCGACCCTAACTCATCAGTAGCCGATAGTTTTTCATACGTATGGAAGAAAGTAACGAGTGCCAATTACACTAACGACACTCCCATAGGCAGTGAAAATCCTACGGCAAGCGTGAACGAAATAGGCGAATACTATTTAGAAATCAACAACGGCGGTTGCCCTAAACGCGCTCATATACAAGTGAAGAACTACCAAGTAGGCGGTTTGAAATTGAGTTTAATGCGCGACAGTCAAGGCACTGCTCCTGTGAAACAAGTATACCAAACCAGTACAGCACGAGAGCGCAAGTTCGACGTGCGTATAGGTGATAGATTAGTTGCCGAAGGGGGTAATAAATTCAGCTGGACAAAAGACGACGGCACGGTGAAATACGGTACAACTTTGGAGGTAACCTCTGAGGATATGTCGGGTTCTTATACTCTAAAAGAGGAGTCGTGCGTGGCAGCAGGCGAGAACATATTGCCTTTTGAACTGAATATCTACCAAGTGGTGGAAGTGCCTAATGTGGTAACTCCTAACGGCGATGGCATTAACGATAAGTGGGAAATACCGTCGGTATACCTCACTCCGAAAGTGAAGGTAACGATATACTCACAAGAAGGTAAGGAAGTACTCTCGACAAACAACTACCAAAATAATTGGCCTGATGAGCGTACTTTCAATGACCTTGGCAAGCGTGCGCTTATCTATATCTATACCCTCAAAGGTGAGATTACCGAAAACGGCGAAACGAGAAGCGTGGATAAAAAAGGAACCATTACAATACTTAAATAAGAATTGACGATGAAGATAGTACATAACATAACGATAACAGTGTTGGCGCTTAGTGTTCAGTTTTTATTTGCACAAAGTGATGGTAATTACCTACCCTACGAAATGCCTGGACATACGGCTGTAAAATACAACACCTACCTAATGAACCCTGCGTTTCCAATATTTAGCAAGAATGAGTCGCAAATTACCTTCTTTCATCGCAACCAGTGGATGGGCTTTAAGGAAGATAAGTTCAATACCTTTGGGCTCTCTTATGGCAAGAAGTGGGGTGGCGATGCAGGTAGAAAGAATGATTACTACGATGGCAACAATATGGCACACGGGTTGGTTTTCCAACGTACAGCAGGTATATTTGCTAATATAGGTATACTAGGGAACTACGTACACCAAGTAGAGATATCAGATGATAACTTTTTGCGCTTAGGGTTAAACGTAGTGTTTGCCCGCAGTAGTATCGACAGAAATAAAGTGCGCGTAAACGTGCAAGACCCCTTGATAGAGAATGCAAAACCTACAAGTATCATCAACTTACAACCAGGGGTAGACGTAAACTTTAACTTCTGGCATTTTGGTATTACCGCGGAGAACCTCTTAGACTATTCGTTTTCGGCAGGAGAAATGGCAGTGCCTTTTAATGAAAAGTCGCTCACCGCTCACGTGATGTATCGCAAAGAGTTAGATTCTCGCAGTGATTTCTTAGAAGATGGTTTTTTCAGTGTATATGCTAAAGCTAAGAGAACCAAAGATAATTTTCAAATGGGCGGACACGTGATGTTGGACGTTCCTCTAGGTTGGGCTTACGCCGGTTATGACCAAAAATATGGAGCTTTCGGTGGCTTAGGCTTCAACGTGACTAACCACTTGAGCGTAGGATTTGGCTACGAACAAACCATTGCTAATTATGTAGCTGAATTGGGTGGTAGTTATGATGTGGTAGTTTCTTATCAGTTTGGTGGCAAACATCACATTAAGAAACCAATTAAGACCACTCCTCCTGAACCTACTGTGGTAACACCTCCAACGCCTAAGGTAGTAACTCCTACGGTAACAGAAACGAAAACACCTACGGTAGAAACTCCTAAAACAACAACTAAAACACCTACTGTTCAAGAAGAATTAGACAAGCGCATAAGAGTGGTAGAAGACCCAAAAATAGAGGGTATATCACAAGGCTATTATGTGATTGCAGGGGTATTCCAAAATCCTAAAGGAGCTTACCAAATGAGACGGGATATAGAGAATTTAGGTATCAAAGTATTCACATTTAAGAATAAAGAAAATGGTATGCACTATATCTATATTGATAGAGCTTATGAATCACGCGGAGAAGCAGGTGAAACATTGCTCAACTTGCTGAAACGTCCTGAATTTAAAAACTCTAACATTTGGGTACTAAAAGTAGGTAACTTATAAAGCATTTTAAGTAATATAAAAAACGATGCTTTGCAATAGTAAAGCATCGTTTACTTCTAGAAAAGAAACATAAACTAAAAAAGAAAATATATGAAGAGTAACTTTTTGAAAATAGCAATATGCCTTATAGGACTATTAGCTTTACAGGCTTGTAGCACTGTAGATAGCCATAGATATCCTCACGGGAGAAAAACAGTTACAAAAAAGACTGCAAACATAAAAACAGGCATATATAAGACCAATGTAACAGCTACCTATTATCACGATAAGTTCAATGGAAGAAAAACTGCTAGTGGGGCTGTATTTAGCAATAGTAAGCTCACCACGGCACACCCTTCGTTGCCTTTTGGTACTCAACTAAAGGTTACCAATCGCATAAATGGAAAATCAGTAGTTGTTACTGTTACTGATAGAGGTCCCTTTACCAAAGGGAGAGAGCTCGACCTCTCTAAACGCGCCTTTATGGAAATCACTGATAATAAAAACAAAGGATTGATACAAGTAGATATAGAGATTGTAGAATAAGGAGTAAAACTCCTTATTTTTTTTTGCATTATTAGAAATAAGCAAATAAAAAAAGAGCAATTCTTTATCAGAATTGCTCTTTATAAGAAGGCGGCGACATACTCTCCCACAACAAGTGTAGTACCATCTGCGTTAAAAGGTTTAACTGCTCTGTTCGGAATGGTAAGAGGTGAGACCTTTGACTATAACCACCTTAAATCGTTTTAGGTAAGAGGTAAAAGGTAAAAGATAAGAGCTTTTTTAAACTCCTTTTTGTATCTTAACCTAAAATACCAATTCCTGATCATATTTTAACATATAAGGATA
>NZ_JBPRKH010000008.1:0-2500 GCF_051417515.1 Capnocytophaga sp. G1920 | reverse complement strand
CTACTCAGGATACCCATAAGATTTATAAAACTGTACCTATACGAGACTTTCACTCTCTATGGTGTGCCTTTCCAAACACTTCTAATCCAGCTTTACAACCTATATCTGGGTCCTACTACCCCCACTCTGCCGTAACAAAGTGGGTTTGGGCTAATCCCATTTCGCTCGCCACTACTCTGGGAATCACTTTTGTTTTCTTCTCCTCCGCCTACTAAGATGTTTCAGTTCAGCGGGTTTGCTCACCTTTACGGTGTAGTACATCTTCAATGTACTGGGTTGCCCCATTCGGAGATTTGCGTATCATATCGTATGTGCCAATACACGCAACTTTTCGCAGCTTATCACGTCCTTCTTCGCCTCTGAGAGCCTAGGCATCCCCCATACGCCCTTACATAACTTTTCGCGCTTGTAGTCCTAGTCAATTGACAATTAACAATTGATAATTGACAATTATCTAGGTACCTCTCGTTCTCTTTGATTCTTTTTATTTTTTTTCGTTAGATTATCAATAATCTATTATTGATCTCTTATGCTTTTTATCCCAATATGTCGTACGGTTGTTGTGGAGAATAAGGGATTCGAACCCTTGACCCCCTGCGTGCAAGGCAGGCGCTCTAGCCAGCTGAGCTAATTCCCCGTGCTTAATGACGAGTTACGAATTACGAATTACGTTTCACGATATTCGCCTCTCTTCAGCTCCTAGAATTTCCTTATTTAGCTTCTTGTAGTCCCAGGCAGACTCGAACTGCCGACCTCTACATTATCAGTGTAGCGCTCTAACCAGCTGAGCTATGAGACTGCTTTCTTAGGTAAAAGGTAAAAGGTAAAAGGTAAAAAACTTATTACTTTTCTTTGCCTTTTAGCTGGTAACTTATACCTATTTATGTTTGTTGCCAGCAAGATTTAAAGAATCAAATATACCATAAGTCCATTAATCGTTAATAATTAACCATTAATAATTAAATCGGTCATCTCTAGAAAGGAGGTGTTCCAGCCGCACCTTCCGGTACGGCTACCTTGTTACGACTTAGCCCCAGTCACTAGTTTTACCCTAAACAGCTCCTCGCGGTAACCGTCTTCAGGTACTCCCAGCTTCCATGGCTTGACGGGCGGTGTGTACAAGGCCCGGGAACGTATTCACCGGATCATGGCTGATATCCGATTACTAGCGATTCCAGCTTCACGGAGTCGAGTTGCAGACTCCGATCCGAACTGTGACCGTCTTTATAGATTCGCGCCTGCTCACGCAGTGGCTGCTCTCTGTAACGGCCATTGTAGCACGTGTGTAGCCCAAGATGTAAGGGCCGTGATGATTTGACGTCATCCCCACCTTCCTCTCGGTTTGCACCGGCAGTCCCATTAGAGGGCTCGACTCTACTCGTTAGCAACTAATGGCAGGGGTTGCGCTCGTTATAGGACTTAACCTGACACCTCACGGCACGAGCTGACGACAACCATGCAGCACCTTGAAAACTGTCCGAAGAAAAAGGTATCTCTACCCCTGTCAGTCCCCATTTAAACCTTGGTAAGGTTCCTCGCGTATCATCGAATTAAACCACATGCTCCACCGCTTGTGCGGGCCCCCGTCAATTCCTTTGAGTTTCATTCTTGCGAACGTACTCCCCAGGTGGGATACTTATCACTTTCGCTTAGCCACTCAATCCTTAAACCAAACAGCTAGTATCCATCGTTTACAGCGTGGACTACCAGGGTATCTAATCCTGTTCGCTCCCCACGCTTTCGTCCATCAGCGTCAATTAATTGTTAGTAATATGCCTTCGCTATCGGTGTTCTGTGTAATATCTAAGCATTTCACCGCTACACTACACATTCCAACTACTTCACAACCATTCAAGACCAACAGTTTCAAAGGCAGTTGCTCAGTTGAGCTGAGCGCTTTCACCTCTGACTTATTAGCCCGCCTACAGACCCTTTAAACCCAATGATTCCGGATAACGCTCGCATCCTCCGTATTACCGCGGCTGCTGGCACGGAGTTAGCCGATGCTTATTCGTAAGGTACCGTCATCAAACTACACGTAGTCCTTATTCTTCCCTTACAAAAGCAGTTTACAATCCATAAGACCTTCATCCTGCACGCGGCATGGCTGGATCAGTCTTCCGACCATTGTCCAATATTCCTCACTGCTGCCTCCCGTAGGAGTCTGGTCCGTATCTCAGTACCAGTGTGGGGGACATCCCTCTCAGAACCCCTATCTATCATCGCCTTGGGGAGCCGTTACCTCTCCAACTAGCTAATAGAACGCATACTCATCTTTCACCACCAAGGCTTTAATAGTTGTGTGATGCCACACTACTATACTATGGGGTATTAATCCAAATTTCTTCGGGCTATCCCCCAGTGAAAGGCAGATTGTATACGCGTTACGCACCCGTACGCCGGTCTCTGTTACCCGAAAGTAACTTCCCCCTCGACTTGCATGTGTTAGGCCTGCCGCTAGCGTTCATCCTGAGCCAGGATCAAACTCTTCATCGTTAAA
>NZ_JBPRKH010000007.1:0-112172 GCF_051417515.1 Capnocytophaga sp. G1920 | reverse complement strand
GACGAACAAATGACGAACAAATGACGAACAAATGACGAACAAATGACGAACAAATGACGGTGCGAGCCGCACGGGCAGATAAACAAATGACGAAGGAAAGACAAACAAATGACGGTAAGAGCCACACGGGCAGACGAACAAATGACGAAGAATAAATATATCTAAGATCAACTTAGACTCTATCTAAGATGAAATTTAGTTATTATTTTAGTTACATATAATTTTGTTTAATTGAAAAGTTGTATCTTTGCTGAAACTTTAAATGAAATGAGAACACTCTTTTTACTTGCTTCAACACTCCTTTTTCTCACAGTTGAAGCACAACGCCCTAATATAGTAGTTTTTATAGTAGACGATATGGGATGGGAAGACACTTCTTTGCCTTTTTGGAGTGAACGTGTTCCTAATAACGATATTTATCACACGCCTAATATGGAGCGATTGGCTTCGCGAGGGGTGCAGCTTACGCAAGGTTATGCGGCGTCAATTTGTTCGCCCAGCAGAGTGAGTTTACTTACCGGTAGCAATGCGGCACGCCACCGTGTTACTAACTGGACGTTGCACTACAATACCCCTACCGATGTGGAAGATACCGTACTCACGCCACCCGATTGGAATGTAAATGGTATTTCACCCATACCTAATGTACCTCACGCTTATTATGCTAAAACGCTTCCTCAGTTATTAAAAGAAGCTGGTTACTACACTATTTGCATAGGGAAAGCACACTTTGGGGCAACTCAAACCTTAGGGGCTAATCCGTTGAATTTAGGGTTTGAGAAGAATATTGCAGGACACGCGGGAGGAGGACCTGCGAGCTATTCAGGGCTTACTAATTTTGGCAATCGTACTGATGGACAACCTTCGTCGGCTTTTGCGATTCCTGACCTCGAAAAATATTGGGGAAAAGATATTTCGGTAACCGAAGCACTTACGTTAGAAGCACTCGAAACATTAGATAACCGACCTAAAGACCGTCGGTTTTTTCTCTATTTCTCACATTACGCAGTGCATATTCCTATTGAGGAAGATAAGCGTTTCAGTACTAAATATCAGCATTTAAACCCTATTGAAGCTCGTTATGCCTCGATGATAGAAGCTATGGACAAGAGTTTGGGCGATGTGTTGGATTATCTCAAAGCACATCAGTTAGAAAATGATACTTTTATTTTGTTTCTATCGGACAACGGAGGGCTGAGTGCCGTAGGTCGTGGTGGAAAACCTAATACACATAACTATCCGCTACAAGCAGGTAAAGGCTCGGCTTATGAAGGAGGTGTGCGTATTCCTATGATAGCCTCTTGGCAAGGACAACTACCCACAAATAAGCACACTGAGCAACCTGTAATTATAGAAGATGTATTTCCGACACTTTTGGAAGTGGCAAAGATAAAAGACTATAAAGTACCTCAAAAGGTAGATGGGAAAAGTTTTTTGGCAATCTTAAAAGGTAAAAGAGTAGGAGAGGAGCACCGTTGCTTTTATTGGCATTGTCCTAACAATTGGTATACAGTGGAAGGCTATGGTTATGGAGCTTCCAGTGCTATAAGGCAAGGCGATTGGAAATTAGTATATATGCACAAAACGGGTGAGAAACAGTTGTTCAATATTAAAGAAGATATAAGCGAAGCTCATAACTTAATTAAGCAGTACCCTCGTAAGGCAAAGCAACTTACAAAAAAAATACGCCATTATCTCAAAGAAGTAAAGGCGCAGATGCCTATGAATAAAGAGACAGGGAAAATAGTTCCCTTACCTTAATCTTCGTCCTCTAAACCGAGTTCTCTCGCTGATATTTCACGCATTTCTACCTTGCGTATTTTACCCGAGATAGTCATCGGGAACTCTTCTACAAATTTCCAATAACGAGGCACTTTGTAATGAGCTATGCGTCCTTTGCAGAAGTCGTGGAGTTCTTCTTCGGTGAGGGTAACCCCTTCTTTAGGTTTAATCCAAGCCATAACTTCTTCACCGTATTTTTTGCTAGGGACACCAATTACTTGCGCGTCCATTACTCCTTTATAGGTATAGAGGAAGTCTTCTATTTCTTTAGGAGAGATATTCTCACCTCCGCGAATAATTAAATCTTTAATGCGACCTGAGATATGAATATAGCCATCATCGTCCATCATAGCCAAATCGCCAGAGTGCATCCAGCGTTGTTCGTCTATTACCTGCTGTGTAGCCTGTGGACTGTTCCAATACTTCAACATTACTGAATAGCCACGGGTACATAGCTCACCGTTCTCACCTCGTTTCACGATGGCTTTGGTCTCAGGATTGATAATCTTAATCTCTAAGTGGTCGTGAATAGTTCCTACCGAGTGGATTTGTTTCTCGAAAGGTGCTCCTATTTTAGTTTGTGTAGAGACAGGTGAAGTTTCTGTCATACCGTAGCAAATAGTTATTTCGTGCATATTCATTTGCTCTTTTACGCGTTTCATAATTTCAGGAGGACACAAAGCTCCTGCCATTACCCCTGTACGCAGACTTGATAAATCATAAGGTTGTTTGTCTAATACATACAGTTCTGAGATGAACATCGTAGGCACACCATAAAGCGAAGTACATTTTTCTTTCTCTACAGCTTCGAGTGTTTTAGTAGCATCGAAACTGTCATTAGGGATTACCATAGTAGCACCGTGTGTTGTGCAGGCGATATTGCCGATTACCATTCCGAAACAGTGGTAAAAAGGTACAGGAATGCACACTCTATCTTTTTCGGTATAATTCATTCGGATACCGATAAAATAACCGTTGTTGAGGATATTGTGGTGAGAAAGTGTAACGCCTTTTGGGTTGCCCGTAGTTCCTGAAGTATATTGTATATTTACGGGATCATCAAACTGCACTCTCTCTTCAAAAGAAAGTAGTTTCTCGTCGGTAACTTTTTCACCGTGTGCTAAAAAATATTCCCAACTCTCTCCCCAATACACTTCTTTACGCAAAGATTCAGTAAACTCACGCGCATCGTCTATCATTTTTTTATAATTACTACTTTTAAACTGAGGGGCAGCAAAGATGTATGATATCCCTGATTGATTGATTACATAAATCAACTCACTGGTACGATAAGCAGGATTGATATTCACCATTATCGCTCCTATTTTGGCTGTGGCATACTGCAAGAGCGTCCACTCATAGCAATTAGGCGACCAAATACCTACCCTATCGCCTTGTTTCACACCTAAGGCGATAAGCCCTTTCGCTACCGTTGTTATTTGCTTATAAAACTCGGTATAAGTAACTCGGTAGTCCTGGTGTACGGATATAAGCGCTTCCTTATTAGGGTATTTTTCTACTGTTTTACGAAGGTTCTGGTCGATAGTTTCTCCTATAAGAGAGATATTGGAAGCTCCATAGGTGTAAGCTAAGTTTTTATTCATAAGGATTATTTTAAGTTATTCTTTTGTTATTTCAGTAAGTCAGGTCGTTTGGCTTTGGTATGCTCATAAGCTATATTTTCCCGCCATTGTTCTATTTTGGGGGTATTGCCACTGGTAAGGATTTCGGGTACTTCCCAACCCTTGTAGTTAGCAGGACGTGTATAGACTGGTGGAGCCAACAAATTATCCTGAAACGAATCGGTAAGGGCTGAAGTTTCATCGGAGAGGACACCAGGGATGAGGCGAATAATTGCATCGCAGAGCACTGCTGCACCTAATTCTCCACCTGAAAGCACATAGTCACCTATGGATATTTCTTTGGTGATAAAGTGGTCGCGTACGCGCTGGTCTACCCCTTTGAAGTGCCCACACAAGATGATAAGATTTTTAGCCAACGACAGTTGGTTAGCCATCTTTTGTTGCAGTGTATCTCCATCAGGGGTGAGAAATATCACCTCGTCATAATCTCTTTCAGCTTTGAGAGCTGAAATGCACTTATCGATAGGCTCTATCATTAGCACCATACCTGCCCCCCCCCCAAACTGATAGTCATCTACTTGGCGGTAGGCATTATTGGCATAGTCGTGTAGGTTGTGGAAATGTACTTCTACTAATTGTTTATCAATTGCACGCTTTATAATGGAGTAGCCAAAAGAACTCTCCATTAGTTCAGGAACAACTGATATAATATCAATACGCATCAGTCTAACGATGTTTATTTATTTCGTCTTGCAACTGGCGACGCACTTTCTGTTCGCGTTCAATAGCTGCTTTGCGATAGCTCTCGTATTCCTCTTGTAATTCTGATAATTGATGAAGAGACTTTCTTGTAACAATATTTCCGTTAGAGTATTTGTAAATATACAGCACTAATAGAACTCCTAAAGCAATAATAATTCCCCACATAATGGTATTGTATAAACCTTTGGATAATAAAGCTCCAAATAGATTCATACTATCTTTCTCATTGCGGGTTTGGTCTAAGGTAGTTTGCAAAGAGGCTATATTATCATTTAGTGTCTTAATAGTTTCTTCGTGAGTTTTTACTTTTCCCTTTTCAGCAGCGAGACGTGATTTTATATTATTCACACTATCTGCCATACTGCGTTGAAAGCTGGCAAGTTTAGCTTTGTCAAACATTTTGTAATTTTGCCAAGACCCTGCTCTGTCTATCATACGTTGGAACTGTTCGGGTAGGGTGGTAGGCTTTGGTTCTTCAGGCTGTACTTCCACAGTTGTTGAAGCAGTTTTCTGTGAACTAAATGAAGTTGTTGTTGCATCTTGTGCTTTAATTGATACAGCAGAAAAGGCACTAAGTGCCATCATTATTATTAGTTTTTTCATATAACTTATATTTTAAATTAATAATTGAGGTTACAATGTTTTCATTATCTTTGTAAAATCGTCTACAATGGTGGCTCCTTTGTCCTGGTTGTACCATTTTTGTAGTTCTTCTTTGAATTCAGGGGTGAGTTTACCATTCTTAGCCTTCTCTTCTTCTACCATTTTAGTAGCTACTGACGGACGAGAGCCCCAATGTGCTAATACCTTATCTTCTAAGTCTAAAAACACTACTACAGGAATGGCTTTGCCTCCATTGGTAAGAAAAAGATTCATCAGCTCTTCATTCTCATCTCTAAAAACAAGTTTCATAGTGATTTTAGGGTTGAGGATCGCTATTTTATGTACGACGGGTACAATTTGAGCCGCATCAGCACACCAACTTTCGGCAATCACTAATAAACAAACACTCTTAGGGTAGTTTACAAAGAATTGAGCCTTATCTTCAGGTATTTCTATGGTCTTATCTAAGCGTTTGTAGCGTTTTTGGTTTAAAGCAGTGTAATATATACGTTCTTCGGTTTGTTCTTCTCCACTCGATTTTCCTTCTGTTGCATACTTGTCTATCAGGTTGCGATAGGTCTCGTAAGAAACAGCTTTTAGGAGGCTATTGCGAATGATTTGTGTTGTATCCATATTCAATTAATTAACAATTAAAAGGTAAGGCACGAGCTACAAGCTCGCACCTGCTTTTGTAATTTAAGAAGCTATTTGCAAAGCTGATTTGTTGAGTTTTTCCTCAGCGTATTCTTTGGTTACTGTCAGTTCTTTTACGCCTGAATTAGGAAGCTCAAACATCGCATCAGTGAGTATATTCTCGCATAGCGAACGCAAACCACGTGCGCCGAGTTTATACTCTAAGGCTTTCTCAACGATAAAGTCGAGCGCTTCTTCTGTTATATCAAATTTAATGCCATCCATCTCAAAGAGTTTTTTATACTGTTTGATGATGGCATTCTTAGGTTCGGTAAGAATCATACGCAAAGCGTGTTTATCTAATGGATTCATATAGGTAAGCACCGGTAAACGACCTATAATCTCGGGTATCAAACCGAAGTCTTTTAGGTCTTTGGGTATGATGTATTGCACCAAGTTTTTCCTATCTACTTGTGTATTTTTAGACGAGTTGTAACCCACCGCTTGCATATTCAGGCGTTTAGAAATAACACGCTCAATGCCATCGAAAGCTCCTCCGGCAATAAACAAGATGTGTTCGGTGTTTACTTCTATATACTTCTGGTCGGGATGCTTGCGTCCGCCCTTGGGAGGTACGTTCACCACAGAGCCTTCGAGGAGTTTTAGTAGTGCTTGTTGTACCCCTTCGCCCGATACGTCACGAGTGATAGAGGGATTGTCGCTCTTGCGAGCAATCTTGTCGATTTCGTCTATAAACACGATGCCTCTTTCAGCTTTTTCCACATCGTAGTCAGCAGCTTGTAATAGGCGTGAGAGAATACTCTCTACATCTTCACCTACATAGCCTGCCTCAGTGAGTACTGTAGCGTCTACAATGGCAATAGGCACATTTAGCATCTTAGCAATGGTGCGTGCTACTAAGGTTTTACCTGTACCCGTTTCGCCTACCATTATCACGTTACTCTTTTGTATTTCCACTTCATCGTCGGCATCGGGTTGTTGCAAACGCTTGTAGTGATTGTATACCGCCACTGAGAGTATTTTTTTAGTAAAGTCCTGACCTATTACATACTGGTCGAGGAATTTTTTAATCTCTTGTGGGGTTTTCAGGGTCATATCACCCGATACTACAGGCTTCCCTTTTTGAGCTTTAGTACCGAATGCCTCTTCTATAATGATATTAGCTTGTTCAACGCAATAGTTACATATATTACCAGCCATACCGCGAATTAGCATCTCGGTTTCGGGTTCTGCACGACCGCAGAATGAACAATATTCTACTTCTTTTTTAGCCATTATTTTCTTTCTAACACTTCGTCTATCATACCATACTCTTTAGCTTCGCGTGCTATCATCCAGTAGTCGCGTTCTGAGTCTTTATACACTTTAGCAAAAGGTTGCTTAGAGTGTTTGGCAATGATTTCGTAGAGTTCGTTTTTGAGTTTCAACATTTCTTTTAGATTTATTTCCATATCGCTGGCTACCCCTTGTGCACCTCCCGAAGGTTGGTGAATCATCACACGAGAGTGTGGCAATGCCGAGCGTTTGCTCTCAGTTCCAGCACATAGCAATACAGCAGCCATCGAAGCAGCAATACCGGTGCAGATAGTAGCCACATCAGGTTTTATAAACTGCATCGTATCGTAAATGCCTAAGCCGGCATACACGCTACCCCCTGGCGAATTGATATAGATTTGAATATCTTTAGCGCTATCCACACTTTCCAAGAAAAGCAATTGTGCAGTGACAATATTCGCTACTTGGTCGTTTACATCGGTGCCCAAGAAGATGATTCTATCCATCATCAAGCGCGAAAATACGTCCATTTGGGCTACATTCAGCTGGCGTTCCTCCATAATGTAAGGGGTCATACTGCCAATAATCTTATCGTAGTAAAGACTATTTACACCGTGCTGTTTAGTAGCATATTTTCTAAATTCGTCTGATAAATTCACTTTTTTAATGATTAATTGTTAATAATTAAAGGTTATCTTTTTAGGAAGTATGGTTAGATAATGATTAACAGACTTCTACAAAATATCAAACTTTGTCTAAGTGTAGCTGTTTTTACCTTTTATCTCTTGCCTTTTACCTAAAAAGGGTAGTCCAAAATTGCCAAAGTAAGATACAGAAATGGTATTTATCATTAGCAATTTTGGACTGGTTTTTTATGTTTTTTGTGAAGTTCTATTCAGGGAAAGCTAACTTTACAAATTCATCGAAAGTAACTTTCTTTACATCAGTATTTACATTTTCTTTGTAAAACTCAATGAGTTTCTTAAATACCAATTGTTGCTGAATGCGTTGTACTTCTTCTCGGTTTTGCAACACACGGTCTACAATGCCGTCTACATAACTATCGTCATCGGTAGGCATACCGTATTGAGATAACTGTGCTTTGATATAAGTGCGCGCAAAGTCTTTTAACTCTTCAAATTTAGGGTGCAAGTTATTATCTTCCATCACCTTGCCTTCGATAAGCTGATAACGCAATCCTTTTTCTGAATGCTCGTATTCTTTTTCCGCTTCTTCCTCAGTAAGTTCTTTTTCACCAGCAGTGCGCAACCATTTTTTAAGAAAAGCAACAGGGAGGTCAAACTGAGTATTGTCTACCAAATAATCGGTAACAGTGTTCAAGAAATGCTGGTCGGCTTGCTCATTGTATTGTTGTTGAGCACCTTCTCTTATCTTGTTGCGCAATTGCTCTTCGGTGGTAACAGAACCATCAGGGAAGAGTTTATTAAACAATTCTTGGTTTAAAGCAGCTTTTTCGCGTTCATTCACTTCTTCCAGGGTAAAAGTAACTTCTACATCTAAGTGATGAGCTTCGTCGTGCGATACTTTTAGGTAGTGCATTAAGCTGTGTGCATCTTTGAACAACCCTTTAGTTTGCAACTGAAATTGGTCACCTATCTTTTTGCCTACAAACTCTTTGCGAACAGCATTGCTGAGTTCTTCTAAGGTGAAAGTAGCTTGAGAGTCAATACCTTTTTCCTCGTTAAAGAAAGTACCAGTTACTTCAAGACTGTCATCATCTATTACTTCGCCTTTGGCAACGAGTTTACCAAATTGTTTCTGAATGCGTTCTATTTGTTTGTCGATTTGGTCATCAGTAACGGTAATTTCGTAGCGAACGATTCCTTTTTTAGGTTGCAAGTTTACTTCGATAGCAGGAGCTAAGCCTATTTCAAACTCAAAAGTAAAGTCATCGGCATCTAAGTCGATGTCTTTTTTCTCTTTGGGGAGTGGGTTACCTAAAATATTGAGTTTTTCATCGCCTATGTATTTGTATAACGAGTCTTGTAACACTCGGTTGATTTCGTCAAACTTCACAGCTTTTCCATACTGTCTTTTAATCATACCAGCAGGTACGTGACCCTTTCTAAATCCAGGAATAGAAGCAGTTTTTCTGTAATCGTTTAGTACTTTCTCTACTTTATCGGCGTAGTCGTTTTTTTCAATAGCTATCTTAATGACAGCATTCAAAGCATCTACTTGCTCTCTGTTTATATTCATTTTTTAAAAAATATTAATCCAAATTTTTCAGTTTGCAAAAGTAGTACATTTTTTTTATATAGCAAAACTTTATGCTAATTCTTATATTTTAAAAGCATTAATTTTACTTTTTTCTTCACCCTAAATTTTTAATCATTTTCATCTCACAATATTCTTTGCGTTGCTACATTCCTCAGAGAGGAAGTTTGCACCAGCTCAGTATGTGAATAGGGAGAGGTTTCTTTTACCTTATCTTCATTCATTGTTCGTCATTTGTTCATCTGCCCTTGCGACTCGCACCTTCTTTTCTTCGTCTTTTCTTTATCTGCCTGTGCGGCTCGCACCGTCATTTGTTCGTCTTTTGTTCGTCTTTTATTCGTCTTTTATTCGTCTTTTGTTCGTCTTTTGTTCGTCTTTTGTTCGTCTTTTGTTCGTCTTTTGTTCGTTAATTGTTTATCTACTCTTGTAGCTCGCACCGTCTTTTGTTTTCCTTAGGCTTGATTCAGTTTCGCTCTATCTTCAAATAAGTTTTGTCTTTCAGACTGATAGTCTTTACCAATTTTTTTTTAAGGCTTGTCCCCCTTCGGGGGTTCGGGGGCTTCTCACTAGTCTTTTCATTATCTGCCCGTGTGGCTCGCACCGTCTTTTATTACCCGTACATAGTGCTATGATTGCCTCTCGTGCTACGACTGCTCATACGACTCACACTGTGGTATTAACAGCGCATTTGCTAATTATCCAATTATTTACTATCTTTGTCCCATTGTTAATGATTAATTATTCAATTATGGATTATATGACTCCACAGTGGATTAAATATCCTGAACTTTCTGAATTTACGATGGGCTGGCGTATGGGCTATGGCGAAGAGTACCGCTATCAATTTTGGGATTGGTACGACTCGCTTACGAATAAACAGCAGCAAGAGTATCAAAAGCTCTTTCCTTATCCTGTTTTTTGGCATTACAACAATTGGAAAATGATTAACAATGACGGTAAATTATCTCAAGATATTGTTGATAATGAAGAGGATTATTACTTTGGAAGTATTTCCTTTTGGCAACCTAAGGGAATGTGTAAATATTCCAAAGAAACCTTTCTTAACTCTCCTAAAAAACTCAAGTTTCTCTTCTTTTGGAAACCTAATGCCGATGCCATAGATGAATCCTGTTTTTCACAATGGCAACTTTCGCCTTTTAATGTAAATGCCAATGAATATTCGTGTACTGAGCAGTATATGATGGCTGAAAAAGCACGTTTGTTTGACGATGAAGAAGTAGAAAAGGAAATAATGAACACCACTGACCCTAAGCTGATAAAGGCTTTAGGCAGAAAGGTACGCAATTTCGACCCTGCCGTATGGGATAAGGTGAAATACAGTATTGTACTTAATGGCAATTACTATAAATTTACCCAAAACCAAGCAATGATGGATTTTCTTTTATCTACGGGTGATAAGATATTAGTAGAAGCCAGTCCGTTAGACACCATTTGGGGCATTGGTTTAGGTAAAGATAACGAAAAAGCGTTCAACATCGCTTCGTGGCGTGGTAAGAATCTCTTGGGGTTTGCCCTAATGGAAGTACGAGATGAACTTCGCAAACTTTATAAGAACGCACACTTGTTGCTGTAGTATGTAAAGACCAATCACTAAAAGAACTTCTCATTGACGATTTTTAAGTTTTACTTTGTCAATTGAGTAGTATTTTATACTTTTGCCCCAAAATACATCAAAGATGCTTATCATAGGAATTACAGGAGGAACAGGTTGTGGTAAAACAACTGTTGTTAATCAAATTATTAAAGAACTCTCAGGCGAGGAAGTTACCGTTATTTCACAAGATTCTTACTATAAAGATTTGAGTTATCTTAGCTTTTCTGACCGCACCAAAATCAATTTTGACCATCCTAACTCTATCGATTTTGATTTGCTTAAAGAACATTTATTAGCATTAAGAGAAGGAAAAGATATTCAAAGTCCTACTTATTCATTTGTAGAACACAACCGTACTAACGAAACCATTTTAGTTAAACCTACCAAAGTGGTAATTGTAGAAGGTATTCTTATCTTTGCACACCCCGATATCCGTGAGCTTTTTGATATTAAAATATTTGTACACGCCGATTCTGATGAACGACTTATACGTCGTATCAAACGCGATACAACCGAGAGAGGTCGTGATGTGAATGAAGTACTCAATCGCTATCAAACCACCTTAAAACCTATGCATTTAGAGTTTATTGAACCTGCTAAAGAATTCGCCGATATCATTATTCCTAATAATAAGCGCAATAAAGTAGCTATTGATATCATTAAAACAATAGTGCATAACCGTATATTTCAAAAATAATGAAAAAGTTACTTGAATATCTATCTTTATTGAAGGGCTATAAACTATATCTCGCCATATTATTCTTTTTTATAATATGGATGACTTTCTTTGATGCTAATTCTATATTAACTCATCACGAACTCAATAAAGAAAGAGAAAAACTCAATAAGCAAAAACAGTTCCTTAAAAGAGAGATTGAAAAAGATAAAAAAGAACTTCAATCTCTTTACACCGAAGAAGGTAAAGAGAAGTTAGGACGTGAAATATACTATCTCAAACACGACGACGAAGAAGTGTTTATCATCGAATACGATAGCATTAATTAAAACAATAAACTAACTTTTTTTTAAATTAGCTATGAACAAACGATATGAGAATATTAGCAAGATGAACGACATTCTTGCTAAATTAGAAAATACTCTTACCAAAGCTCAAGAAGTATTGGAAGAATGGAAAGCAATCCAACCGGAGTATGACCAGTTGGTAGCTTATTACGATAGTAAACAGTGGCGCCAAGACTATTTTGATAGCAACGATGGTAAAATACCTGACGAAGTACCGCAATGGGTACTCACACAAGATGCTATTTTTGATGCTATTGGCACTCAGTTTTATTTAGCTGATGAATATCGCACTTTATTGGATAAAATTAAAGCAAAAGAAATGAACCCTTAGGAAATCACCGCTTATACTTTTGTAAACTCTTAAAGTTTTTACTAAATCATATGAATAAAGAAACCTTGCGACAACTGTGGGAAACACTACCTCCTAATAATTTAATGCGTGATTGGCAAATGGAAATTGCTGAAATTACTGAAAGTACTATTACTCTTAGTATGCCAGTTACCGAACGCGTTACTCAGATAGACGGGGTTCTTCACGGAGGCGCTACACTTGCGCTGGCAGAAACTGCAGGGAGTTTAGGAGCTTATTTGCTCTATCGAGAAGAAGGAGAGCAGATACGAGGTATAGAACTAAGTGCTAATCACGTGCGAGCAGGTAGGGTAGGGGATACACTCTATGCTAAGGCAATATGTGTGAATGCAGGTAGAACGCTCCAGTTATGGGAAATAAAAGTAACAAATCAAGACGAAAAGCTTATCTCTTACTGCAAATTTACCACTATACGAATTAATTACTAACTGTTAATCATTGAAAAATGGCTGAGTTTATAAAACTATATAATGAAAATCCCAATGAAAAAGATATAAGTAGGGTAGTAGAAGTCCTTCGCCGTGGAGGATTGATTATTTATCCTACCGACACAGTTTACGGATTGGGCTGTGATATTACTAACACTAAAGCTCTTGAAAAGATTGCTCGTATCAAAGGTGTAAAGCTCGAAAAAGCAAACTTCTCTTTTGTGTGTTCTGATTTAAAGAACCTATCAGATTACGTAAAACAAATAGATACAAGTACTTTTAAGTTGTTGAAACGTACGTTACCTGGTCCTTATACTTTCATTATGCAAGGTAATAATAATTTACCTAAAGATTTTAAGAAGAAAAAAACAGTGGGTATTCGTGTCCCCGATAATTTAATAGCTCGTACAATTGTAGAGAAATTAGGAAACCCTATTGTATCTACCTCTATTTATGATGAAGATGATGTGATAGAATATACCACCGATCCAGAACTTATTTTCGAGAAATGGCAAAACAAAGTAGATTTGGTGATTGACGGCGGTTATGGCGATAATGTAGCTTCCACAGTTATAGATCTTTCAGGAGATGCTCCTAAAGTATTGCGTGAAGGCAAAGGAGATATATCAATTATTTGATATTAGCCGTTAGTGGTTAGAAACTAACGACTAACGGCTAACGGCTAACGGCTAACGGCTAATATAGCTTTTTAGTGCCTCTACATATCGCTCAAAAGCTAAAAGACCTTCTTTGGTGAGCTGAACTTCGGTATTGGGGTAGTTATCTTTAAAAGATTTTTTGACAGTGATATAACCAGCAGTCTCTAACTTCTGGATTTGCACAGAAATATTACCAGAGGTAGCTTTGGTTATTTCCTTAATACGAGCAAAATCAGCTTTTTCTTCTGAAACCAATAGTGAGACGATAGCCAAACGAAGCTGTGAGTGCAAAATAGGGTCTAAATCAGCGAACATTACTTCTCTTTTTATATTTGTTATGAAATTGAATACCAGGCACTAAGAACAATAAGGTTGCTAATACTACGCATAGCAAAGGCAAATAGATTTCATAACTAAAAGGCACAAATATACCTGCATAAATTAACAACAAAGCTACTAACGATGTTGCTATCCAGAGTTTCATTTTCATTTGTAATGCCATTGCTAAAGCTACAAAAGCAAAAGGCAGATAAATGACCAAAATGGCTATTTGAAATTTGCCAAAAGAGCTCAAAGGTACTAAAAAAGCAAAAATTGCATTAATGCCTGCAACTGCCCATATCCAATCTAACCAATCGACGTAGTTTTTTTGTGTAGCAACTTTCTTTTCTTTGTATTTGATAATGAAGTTCACCACAAAGCCAAGAGGCATTAATATCAACCATACAAATCCAGATTGTTTGGAATAATAGTTGGTGATAAGCATCACAAACTGCAGTACGCCTGCAAGCATAATAAGCACACTCCAAAAGATAAGGAAGAAACCGTTCTCTTCGTACTTTTGTTTTCGTTGATTGATGACAGACTGAATGATTTTCAAGCTGTCGGATACTTGTAAGTCCATAATGTTAAAATGTTTAATGTTATAAATTCGCTGCAAATATAAGTTAGTTTATAATATAAACCAAATTTTTAGCAATTATTTTTATAGCATAAGGTATGTTTTTTTTATATAAACTTGTAATTCAATTAATTATAGAAGTTTAATTTTACAGTTTACAAGTGCGTGCGAGCCAAAATTTGCTTACTTGATATTCTTTTTATATTTTTGCACTTGTAATAATAAGAATCTTTAATGATTTCATTTACTATTCATTTTTTACTTTTCACTAAATTATGGCAGACGATAAAAAGATAATCTTTTCGATGAATAAGGTAAGCAAAACCTATTCATCTACTAATAAACAGGTACTTAAAGATATTTACCTAAGTTTCTTCTATGGAGCCAAAATCGGTATTTTAGGGCTTAATGGCTCTGGTAAATCCTCTCTGCTAAAAATTATTGCAGGAATAGATAAAAACTATCAAGGAGAAGTAGTATTTGCTCCTAATTATACCGTAGGCTATCTCGAACAAGAACCTCATCTTGATGATGATAAAACTGTTATTGAAGTAGTACGCGAAGGAGTAGCCGAAACTGTAAAGCTCTTAGAGGAATTCAATCATATCAACGACCTTTTTGGGCTCGAGGAAAACTATTCTGACCCCGATAAGATGCAAAAGCTGATGGATAAGCAAGCCGAGTTACAAGACAAGATAGATGCCTTAAATGCTTGGGAACTCGACAATCAGTTAGAAGTAGCAATGGAAGCCCTCCGTACCCCTGAGCCCGATACGCCTATCAAAGTGCTTTCGGGAGGAGAACGCCGTAGGGTGGCACTCTGCCGTCTACTCTTGCAACAACCCGATGTTTTGTTACTCGACGAGCCAACTAACCACCTCGATGCAGAATCGGTATTGTGGTTAGAACAGCATTTGCAACAGTATGCAGGTACAGTCATAGCCGTTACCCACGACCGTTATTTTTTAGACAATGTAGCGGGGTGGATATTAGAGCTCGATCGTGGAGAAGGTATTCCTTGGAAAGGCAATTACTCTTCTTGGCTCGACCAAAAAGCTAAACGTTTGGCTCAAGAACAGAAAACTGAAAACAAACGTCAGAAAGTATTGGAGCGTGAGCTCGAATGGGTACGTCAAGGTGCTAAAGGACGTCAAGCTAAACAAAAAGCACGTTTGCAGAACTATGACCGTCTGCTCAATGAAGACCAAAAACAATTAGAAGAAAAGTTGGAAATATATATCCCCAACGGACCTCGTTTAGGAACTAATGTAATAGAAGCACGTCACGTAGCCAAAGCCTTTGGTGATAAGCTACTCTATGATGATTTAAACTTTGTGCTTCCTCAAGCAGGAATAGTAGGAGTGATAGGACCTAATGGAGCAGGTAAATCTACGATCTTCCGTATGATAATGGGTGAAGAACAGCCCGATAGCGGTGAGTTTTTGGTAGGTGACACGGTGAAGATAGCTTATGTAGATCAAACTCACAAACAGATAGACCCCGAGAAGTCTATATGGGAGAACTTCTCTGGTGGGCAAGACCTCATTATGATGGGAGGTAGACAAGTGAACTCTCGTGCTTATCTCAGTAGATTTAACTTTGGTGGTAGTGAACAAAATAAAAAAGTAGCCACTCTTTCAGGAGGAGAACGCAACCGTTTACACTTGGCAATGACTCTTAAAGAAGAGGGTAACGTATTACTGTTAGACGAGCCTACCAACGATTTAGACGTAAATACTCTTCGCGCCTTAGAAGAAGGTTTAGAGAACTTTGCAGGTTGTGCAGTAGTAATTTCACACGACCGTTGGTTTTTAGACCGTATTTGTACTCATATCTTAGCTTTTGAAGGTGACTCACAAGTGTATTTCTTTGAAGGTAGCTTTTCAGAGTATGAAGAGAATAAGAAAAAACGACTTGGCAAAGAAGTAACACCTACTCGTATTAAGTATAAGAAGTTAGTACGGTAAGAATAATAAATATGAAAACTTTTTGATAAATATTTATTGTTTTTCCAATTAGATTTTGTACTTTTGTGCCAAAATAAAAAAATAGTATGAAGTCTTTTTTACCAACTATGTTTTATTACGGGTTTCCTGTAGTACTTCTTACTACTACCGATAAAGATGGAAACGCCGATGTAACGCCTATTTCAAGCACCTTTACTTTAGGTGCGAATGCTGTGATAGCGCTTGTAAAACTAAACAAGGCTTATCATAATGTGATGGAAGTGCCCGAGGTAGTTTTTAACCTCCCTACTGCAGCTATGTGGGAAAAAGTAGAGGCAATTGCCCCTTATACCGCTCAAAACCCTGTGCCTCCTCAAAAAATGGGTAAATACACTTATACTGACGACAAGTTTAGTATTGGAGGATTTACTCAATTACCTTCAGAAAAAGTACGTCCTCCGCGTATTGTCGAATGTCCTATTCAGGCAGAAGCTAAAGTGAAAAACGTGAATGACCGCGATGCTTATGTACTTGTAGAATTGGAATTTGTGCAAGTACACGCTGAAGACCATTTGGTAATGGAAGGTAATAAAATCAACCCATTAGAGTGGGAACCGCTCATCTATAATTTTAAACATTATTACGGATTGGGAGAACACAAAGGTTTGAATTTCAGTATTAAGTAATGACTTATCTAAGATAAGAAAAAAGAAAGCTTTGCTAAAACTCTTACAAGGTTTAGCAAAGCTTTTTTTATATTCTTTATTGCTAATTGTTAATTATTTTTTACCTTTGCTTCATTAAACAAAAACATTATACAAGATGATGAGAAAAACAGTAAAAACCGCACTGTTGTTTTCGTCGGTAGGGCTAATGGTTGCCTGTGGCGGGAATAACAAAAAATCAGAAAATGCAATGACAGACAAAAATGCTGACAAGGGGATTGCTCTTGCTGAAATGGACACTACGGTACGTCCGCAAGATGATTTCTACAATTATGTGAACGGCACTTGGGCTAAAACTGCCAAAATACCAGCCGATAAACCTACGTGGG
This sequence comes from Capnocytophaga sp. G1920, assembly GCF_051417515.1. Classification (NCBI taxonomy): domain Bacteria; kingdom Pseudomonadati; phylum Bacteroidota; class Flavobacteriia; order Flavobacteriales; family Flavobacteriaceae; genus Capnocytophaga; species Capnocytophaga sp. G1920. The sequence goes on along the minus strand of NZ_JBPRKH010000007.1, from coordinate 95,279 downwards.
GCTCTTTCCATATCCTACGCGAGAAAACCGATGAGAATTGCTTGCTCATCTTGGATAATCTCCTCAAGGAAAACTTCGCTCAAGGTACTGAAGGTCAGAAAATAAAAGACCTCTACGAATCGTTTATCGATTGGAAAAAACGCGATGCCGAAGGACTCAAACCTATTGAAGGTTATTTGAATAAGATTGAGGCTATTAAAAACCTCACAGACCTTCAAAAGTATTTGGAAGAGGTAACTCGCGAGGGTGAAAACCCTATCTGTGCTTGGGGGGTATATGCCGATATGAAGGATTCTAATATGAATACTGTGTATCTCGGCAACTTTAGCATCGGTATGGGGCGCGATTACTATCAAAAAGACAACAAGGAGAATACTGAGGCTTTACAAAAGTATCAAGATTATGTAAAGGCTATCTTTAAAGTTCTTAAAGACGACAAAGCTGCTGAAAAAGCTAAACAAATGGTAGATTTTGAACGCTCGGTAGCCAAATTGATGCTCACCAATGAGGAAGATCGCAATCCTAACCTTAGCTACAACCCTCAAACAATGGCTGAGCTCAGCAAATTAGTGAAGAACCTCAATCTACCTCAGTTTCTTAAAAACGTAGGGGTGAACACTGATAAAGTAGTTGTTTCTGAAATTCGTTTGTACAAACAATACGATAAGTTTATCAACGAAAAGAACTTGCCTCTTATCAAAGATTACCTCAAATATCAATTAGTAGCCGATAATGCGAGCAACCTTACCAAAGAACTCGATGAGCTTTCTTTTAACTTCTACAACAAGGAGTTGCAAGGACAACAAGAACAACGTCCGATGAACAAACGCGCTCTAAGCGTTATCAATAGTATTTTGGGTGAAGCCTTTGGTAAATTGTATGTAGAAAAGTATTTTCCACCTAAAGCTAAAGAAGAAATGGTTACTTTGGTAGATTATCTCAAAAAGAGCTTTGCACAACATATCAAAGATGTAACTTGGATGTCAGATGCTACTAAAGAAAAGGCTTTGGCTAAACTCAATAAATTTACTGTGAAAGTAGGTTACCCCGATAAGTGGGAAGACTACTCTAAATTGACTATTGAACCGGCTGCTAAAACGGTGTATTTTGCTAACTTGCAACGCGTGAGTGAATGGGCTTACCAAAAGAGTTTGGAAAAAGTAAGCAAGCCTGTAGATAAAACTAAATGGGGTATGTCGCCTCAAACAGTGAATGCGTATTACAATCCATTGTATAATGAAATTGTGTTCCCTGCGGCTATCTTACAACCTCCTTTCTTCAATTTCGAAGCCGACCCTGCGGTGAACTTCGGGGGTATTGGTGCTGTAATAGGTCACGAAATGACACACGGATTTGACGATAGTGGCGCTGAATTTGACGGCGATGGTAATCTAAAAAATTGGTGGACTCCTGAAGATAAAAAGAACTTTGAGAACGCTACCAAAGCCCTTGCTAAACAATACGACCAATACGAACCTGTGAAAGGTGTATTTGTAAATGGTACTTTCACCAGTGGTGAAAACATAGCCGACCTCGGTGGGGTGAACATCGCTTTTGATGCTTTGCAAATGTACTTAAAAGATAAAGGTAATGTAGGTAAGATAAGCAATTTCACTCAAGAACAACGTTTCTTTATCTCTTGGGGTACCGTATGGCGTACGCTTTCGACTGATAAATACCTTACAAATCAAGTAAAAACTGACCCTCATAGCCCAGGATATTTCCGTTCATTCGGTCCGCTTGTGAATGTAGACGCTTGGTATAAAGCCTTTGATGTAAAAGAAGGTGATAAACTTTATAAAAAACCTGAAGACCGCATCAAAATTTGGTAGGTGAGCACCGCACTGATAGTAACTCCTACTAATCCGTGCATTGCAACACTCTGCCCTGTAACATACAAATTTTTGATGTGAGTTTGTGGCATAAAAACGCTTTCCATTATATGGTTAGCGTTTTTTTTGTAGCCGTACAATGCTCCCGTAGGGTTGCCTATATAATCGCGGTAAGTAAGCGGTGTAGAGGTGTAGTAATGAGCAATAGCACTTTTGAGTGTAGGAAATTGTTGAGCAACTACATCTAATAAATCCATAGCACGCTGACTTTTGAAAACTTCATACTGGTTGCCTCTATGATTCCCCTCGGTGTTGGTAGTAAAACTATCTTGCCAGCGTTGCAGTTCATCAGTGTTCATATAGGTGAGGATAGTAACATTATCAGTATATTCCCTGCTGTCTTTTGGTGGATTCATAGAGAGCATATACGAAAGCGGAAAGTCGTTATTAGGGTAATTAGTAGCGTGGTAAACACTGTTATTATCCTTAAACCAATATACATTATAAGGCAAGTAGCGAAAAGAATTTAGCTTGAGTACCAAATGTAATGAAAAGGCAGCAACCGTAGGTTGTAAGCCCTGCACGCGTTTGCAAAAAGAAGGCTTAAAAGGCGTTTTGCCTGTGATGTTGAGTAGTTGCTTTACATCTATAGCCGAGATGATTTGTTTTGCAACAAACTGCTCTCCTTGCTTGGTGAGTACTGTGTTGATAGTATTCCCTTCACTGTATTCAAAGCCTATGACCTCCCTTTGGTTGAAGAGGTCAGCACCGTACTGGCGTAGTTTTTCAATGAGCAAGTTGGTGATTTGGCTACCATCTTGTGTGAGTCGCCAAGCGCTTTCTATATATGAATTGACCGATAGCGCGTGCACGTATAAAGGTGTCTGCTCATCAGCACCTCCATAGAGAAAGTTAGAGCCCAATAGCACGGCTTTGAGTCGTTCATTATTGGTAATACTATTAAGGAAATCTAAGAGTTTTAAAGAAAGCGTATGCACATCGTAATCGGCTACTGCTTGCTTATGGCGGTAGAGTGGAAACTTATCGCAAATAGATTGCATTGTGTGAGCATACTCTTCTAAGGCTTTCTTTTCATTCGGGAAATAGGAGAGGAGTTGTTGTACGAAGTTCTCATAACCCTGAGCGTGAGGATACATCACGTTAGGTGTATCGCCAAAACAAATACGGTCGTAGCCGTTTATATCAAGGCGTTCTACCGAAAGATGATTGGCAATACCTACATCTTTAAAATACTCATATAGTACCTGACCTTCTGCGAGACTTCCTATGTAATGCACTCCTGTATCAAACAGCGTATTATTGCGCACAAAAGTTTGTAGGTTACCTCCATACTGCTCATTTTTCTCCAATACACACACTTTCTTTCCTGCTTTTGCCAAGAGCAAAGCCGAAAAGAGCCCCGAGAGTCCGCTACCTATCACCAAAACATCGTATTGCTTCATTGTCTATATTCCAAAACTCATCAAAAACTTATCGATATACAACTGTTTTTCTTTTGATTTATACTGTTGAATAAAGCGAGGGTGCTCTAATACTACCATTTCACCAAATAAAGTAGCTTCTTTATTCAATTTTTGTAAGAAAGTAGCGTTCTTTTTGCCTAATACGAACACCTTTTGAGTATCTACTCCTAAGGCGATGTGCTTTTTGAGAGTTGCTATCATATAGTCCTTTACCGATTTGAAGAGCGTATCCTCATCGTAATAATTAGCATTGAGCCATTTGCCGTCAGAGGCTTTTCGAACAATAGCCAAAGGAAAAGGAGAATTGATATAAAAATCATTGTAGAACTTAGTGACTCCACCGTATGCTTTTATCATATCATACATAAAAACCGATGATACTTCGTGGGTATGTGCCGACTTCATTACAATACCACACTCGCTTTCTAATCGCTTGGTATCAGTAAAAGGAACGCCTGTAACTCCTGCCCCGTGTCGGCTGGGATTGATGCCTATAATGAATTTCCGCTGACGGTTATCGTTGTAGAATTTGTGATAAAAAGCACGCATTACCTCCATAGTTTCAGGGTTATCCATATAAGGATTCAGCACATCAAAATCCTTAGGCAAGGATTGGTTGTACTCTAAATGTGTGTTGAAGTTGATAATTCTATCGGCAAAAGTATTCATTAGGCTTGTTTTTTGAATTTTACTGCTACCCAGTTGTTGCGTTCTAAGTTCTCGATGTATTGCAGACCGTATGCTTCCGCTTTTTTGCGGATAAGAGGTATATCTTCCTTGTAAAAACCACTGAGCAAGAGAGTGCCTCCTGCTTCGAGGACTGGCACATACTGCGGTATATCGTTTAAGAGAATATTACGGTTGATATTGGCAATAATAAGGTCGAAGTCTTTTTCATTAGCCAGGGAAGAAGCATCTCCCAACTGTACTTTGATGTGCTTACAACCATTGCGTTCTACGTTTTCTGTGGAGTTCTCTACACACCATTCGTCTACATCAATGGCGAGTACCTCAGTAGCACCGCGTTTGCTTGCCATAATAGCGAGTACGCTTGTGCCACAACCCATATCGAGTACCTTTTTGCCTTTGAGTTCTTCCTTTAAAAGGAATTGCAACATCATATAAGTAGTTTCGTGATGACCAGTACCGAAACTCATCTTAGGGTCGATAACAATTTCATAAGGGGTATGTGCTTCGGGGTGGAAGGTAGCACGCACGGTACACTCATCGTCTACGGTGATAGGCTCGAAGTGTTTTTCCCATTCCTCATTCCAGTTCACCTGTTCAATAGTTTGATGTGTGTAGGTAATTTGGAACTCCTCGCTGTGAAGTATCTGTATGTCAGAGAGTATATTAGCATTCCAAAAGGGTTCTTGTATATAAGCCTGCAAACCGGTTTCGGTATCTACAAAGCTCTCGAAGCCTACTTCGGCGAGTTCGGCAACTAATATTTCAGAAGCAACCCCCATAGGAGTAATGGTAAAAGTGTATTCTATGTAATTCATTAAATATAATTGATTATCAGTATTATTTATTTAAGTAGAGTACTGATTAGAAAACTGAGAAAAAAATGTTAAAATATATAAAAACCGTGCATTTTCTTCAAAAAAAAATGATTAAAACACTTCTTTATCTTTATTGCTATGAAAAATATTAAATATTTATTAATCAGTTAAATAAGAGTTACAGCTACTCTGCTGTTTAGATGGTGTTAGAGCGAAGCTAAGACGAAGGAAAGACGAACCTAAGACGAAGGTAAGCCGAAGCTAACGTCTTATTAAGCTGTATTTCAATTGGTAAAAACTTCAATTTTCGACATTGAGGAAAAAATGTTAAAATTGCCGATATGCCAAAAAAAATGCAATAGTTATTAAAGTTTTAATGTCAGAGGGCAAAAGTAGTAAAAAAATAGGGAAGACCAAGAATTATGGTTGAAAAATATTTATTGTGCGTTGCAATTTGTTAATTCTTTCGTATCTTTGCACCCTAAAATAATTGCATACAATGTTTCACAAGGAAGGTTTTAAGATTATTCTCATTACGCTATTCGCCGTGATAGGTATATCGGTTATAGCGCATTATTTTGTTGATATACTGTGGCTTAAAAAGCTTATACAGATAGTAGCTTTTTTATTTTTGATAGCTATATTGCAGTTCTTTAGAAATCCTAAACGCATTACGCCTAAAAATGACCAGCATATTATCGCTCCCGTAGATGGTAAGGTGGTGGTGATAGAAGAAGTGTTTGAGAAAGAATATTTTAAAGATAAACGTTTGCAGGTATCGATTTTTATGTCGCCTGTGAATGTGCACGTAACTCGTTATGCTTTAGGTGGAAAGGTTACTTATAGCGAGTATCACCCGGGGAAGTATTTGGTGGCGTGGCACCCTAAGGCTTCGGAAGAGAATGAACGTACTACCATAGTGGTAGATAATCCTGTATTCGGTGAAGTGTTATACCGACAAATAGCGGGAGCATTGGCTAAACGCATTGTGAATTATGCCAAAGTGGGTGAAACAGTGGTACAAGGCGAAGATGCTGGATTTATCAAATTCGGGTCGCGTGTAGACGTGTATTTGCCTTTGGGGACGAAAATAAATGTGCAACTCAATCAGACCGTAAAAGGAGGAATTGATGTGATTGCCGAAAAATAAAGGATAAGATGCAGAGAATCTTATTGTTAATAGCATTAAGTTTTAGTGGATATGCTACAGCTCAAATAGATAGTCTGGTGCATACTACTGTTGATACCTTACTCGTTCGTACCAAAGATACGCTTACCATAGTAGCCGTTGGCGATGTGATGATAGGCTCCGGTTTCCCTGCTGGTTATTTGCCTAAGGACGATGCGGTGAACAGTTTTAAATACGTAAAACCCTATCTGAAAGGTGATATTGTGTTCGGAAATTTAGAAGGAGTGATACTCGATAGTGGCGATTCGGAGAAGTGCAAGGATACAGAAGAGAGTCCTTGCTATGTTTTCCGTATGCCCAACCGCTATGGGAAAATCATTAAGGAAGCAGGTTTTAACCTGATGAGTACCGCTAATAATCACGCCAATGACTTTGGTGAAAAAGGACGGCGCAATACGGCTAAGATACTCGATAAGGTGGGTATATACCACGCAGGGCCAGTAGAAAAAAAGTTGGTTGTATTTGAGAAAGAAGGCATAAAGTACGGTTTTTGTGCTTTTTCACCCAATAGCAATATGCTATCGATAAATAACATAGAGCAAGCAACCGATTTGGTAAAGGAATTGCGCCCACAGGCGGATATCCTTATTGTTTCTTTCCACGGAGGCGCTGAAGGCTCTAAAAATACACGCGTACCGAGAGCTGATGAGTTTTTCTTCGGTGAAAATAGGGGGAATGTGTATAAGTTTGCGCACTCGGTAATAGACGCAGGTGCCGATATTGTATTGGGGCACGGGCCTCACGTTACCCGCGCGGTGGAAGTGTACAATAGGAAGTTTATCGCTTATAGTATGGGAAATTTCAATACTTATGGGCATTTTAATCTGCAAGGAGTTAATGGTATTGCTCCTTTGCTTGATATTAAGATTGACCGCAAAGGCAATTTTCTTTATGCCAATGTGATTTCAGTGAAACAGACGAAAGTGAAAGGATTAAAACTCGATAATGATTGCAAGGTGTTTAATGAGATGAAACGCCTTACTCATCTTGACTTTCCTGAGACACCTTTACACTTTGTGAATAACCAAATTTTGATTAAAACAACAGAACAGACAGATAACAAACTAATAACTAATAACTAAAATAAAAATGGGAAGAGCATTTGAATTTAGAAAAGCCCGTAAATTTAAGCGTTGGGCAGCAATGGCAAAAACATTTACCCGTTTAGGGAAAGACATCGTAATGGCAGTGAAAGAAGGAGGTCCTCACCCTGAGAGTAACTCACGTTTGCGTGCCGTGATACAGAATGCCAAAGCCGCCAATATGCCTAAAGAAAATATTGAGCGCGCCATCAAAAAAGCAACTGAAAAAGATACTGCAAACTATAAAGAAGTTCTTTTTGAAGGCTATGCACCTCACGGTATTGCTTTACTCATAGAAACGGCAACCGACAATAACAACCGTACCGTAGCTAATATTCGCAGTTATTTTAACAAGTGTAATGGTACTTTAGGTACATCGGGGTCAGTGGAGTTTATGTTCGACCACACTTGTAACTTCCGTATTAATGGCAATGGGATAGACCCCGAAGAGTTGGAACTCGAAATGATAGACTTCGGGGCAGAAGAAGTGTTTGTAGACGAAGACGGTATCCTCATCTATGCGCCTTTTGAGAGTTTTGGAGCTATCCAAAAAGAGTTAGAAAGCCGTAACATAGAAATCTTATCGTCAGGCTTTGAGCGTATTCCACAAGTAACGAAAGAACTTACCCCTGAAGAACAAGCCGATGTGGAGAAACTTCTCGAGAAGATAGAGGAAGATGAGGACGTGCAACAGGTGTACCATACGATGAAAGAAACGGAAGAATAATTAATGAGTTTATTCTTTTCCAAGAAGCTATGAACGAGGTAATGCAGAGTTTAACAGTGAGGGAAACTGTTCAATAAAAAGGTTAATCTTTATGAGAATAATATCAGGGAAGAATAAGGGGAAACAGCTTATAGCACCTAATAAATTGCCAGTTCGCCCTACTACCGATTTTGCGAAGGAAGCTCTTTTTAATATACTCAATAACTATTATTATTTTGAAGAACTTTCTGTACTCGACCTTTTTGCAGGAACAGGAAATATTAGCTATGAGTTTGCCAGTAGAGGTTGCCCCTCAGTATTATCAGTTGATAACCATAACGGTTGTGTGCAATTTATCAATAAAATAGCACGTGAATTAGTCTACCCTATTACAGCACTTAAAGCCGATGTATATGAATATTTAAAACGTACTACTCAGCAGTTTGATGTTATCTTTGCTGACCCTCCGTATGATTTCCCAATTGAAAAGTTTGTTACTATTGCCGATATTGTCTTCAATCAAAACTTACTTACTGAAAATGGAATACTCATTATTGAACATTCGTCTAAAACAGATTTATCAGAACAGCCATTTTTCTCACAAGCAAAGAAATATGGAGGGAGCGTATTTAGTTTTTTTGAAAGAGAAGAACAAGATTAGAGTTTAAACTGCAACAAATATTTCTTAGTATCTTCGGAAATACGACGGCTTTCTCTTGCTTTTTGTATACTCTTATTTTGTACAAAAGGAGAAAGTGTTTTTGATTCTATGTAAGGAACTGTTGCTTCATATTGTTTTGTTAAAGCAGTAGCAAAGTACCACGCTATCATCATATTTATGTAATATTCATCTGAGGTAATTTTTGTTACCCAGGTTAAGTATTCTTCCTTAAAAAGAGCATCTAAATAATTAGACAATAACAACCCAATTCCGTAACGTACTGTATAGGTTTCTTTGCTTGTAATCCATTGTTTGATGTGTTTTAATGTCTCTTCGGGGTATTTCAAGAAGATTTTAGGAGCAAAAGTATCACACGTAGCCCAATTATCAATATAAGGGAGGAACCGCTCTGTATATTGCATTGCTTTATCAAAATCTTTTAGCTGTTCAATGATAAAACCGTGTAGATTATTCTCCTCATAATAATAATGAGGTAACTCTTCTAAAAAAGACATTGCCTCAGTAGGGTAATGCTTTACTAATTCTTTAGCCAACGCTCGCATTGCAGGTGTTCTAACCCCTATAATACGAGATTTCTCCACAGTGGGAATCAAATTCGCTGTAAAATCTCTATAAGGAGAGTCTTCTAATGCCCATAACCGGTCTAAAATAATTTCTTTACTCATAATTTCTTTAAGGTGATTGTCAATCGTTAGGCATTAATCTCACATAACGGATATAACCTTTACCTTCAACTTTAGTGTTAAGGTTCTCGGTTTTAAATTCTACTTCAGCATCTTTAGCATAGTAATATTCATCTTCAACGGCAGTCTCAAAACGTATTTTGTAGCCCTTGTTCAGTTTACTATCATCAATTGTAAGTATCTTTACAGCGCGTTCTCCTCCGCTAATGGTAGCTCCCGTAATCCCATCAATTGTCTGGCGTTTACCATAAAACTTCCACCATTGAGTAAGATCGTCGTACCATTCAGGATCATCTCCAAGAATTTGTAGTGTTTGCTCATATTTACCTTCGGGATTGATAAGTGAAACTACTATGTAGGCTCCTTCACCCTTGTAATTAGTCAGTTGTATGAGGCATTTGTATTTTTTAACAGTTGCTTGCTGTACAAATGAAAGAGTAAGTAAAGCAATTATTCCTACGGCTAATGTTTTTAAAAAGTGCTTTTTTATCATCTTTATTACAAGTTTTAAAATACTACTATTTAGAATAAACTGATGCAAAGATAGGCAATAATTACTATCTGACAATTTATATACTCAACTTTTTTATTTTTCTCACTTTTCTTCGTACCTTTGCACCTGAAAAACTGATAATTTATGAATAGTTCCAAGCGCCAAAAACTACAACACCACAAGAATATAGCTACGGGGCTCTTTGTTTTGATGTTTATCATTTATATAGCAATGGTGGTATGGCATAAAAAAGCTCCCGAACTCACTTTTATAGGTTATATAAAGGCTTTTTCTGAAGCCGCTATGGTAGGAGCGCTTGCCGATTGGTTTGCAGTAACAGCACTCTTTCACAAACCATTAGGATTAAACATTCCACATACCAACCTCATTGAGGAAAGAAAGAATGACATCGGGGAGAATTTAGGTGATTTTGTGGTGGAGAACTTCCTTAAACCTAAACAGATACGTCCTTACATCACCGATATTAAAGTATCATCATTTATAGTTGAGTGGCTCTCGAAAGAAAGTACTCCTCACCAGATAGAAACTTTTGTAAGAAAAATACCTCTCAATGCAAAAGCAAGCGAAGTACTCACCACTTTTTTAGACGAGAATAAACATCAGAAATTCCTTCGGAAAGCTTTTGAAAGGGTAGCTACTTATCTTGCCGAACATCAAGAGATGGTGCAACACGAAATTGACAGCCAATTTCCTCCTCTTGTTCCATCGTTTATTAAAGATACAATTACTCGGAAGGTAAGTAATGGGCTCTATCAGTTAGTTGTAAAAGCATCGGAAGATGAAACACACCCTATCAGGGCTGAAATTACAGCGCAATTGTATGAATTTGCCGAAAAACTCAATACTCCTGAATGGGAACAACATCTTGCAAAGCTATTGCGCACCGCTACGGAGCGCTTCTCCGATGAACTCCGTCAAAATGTCCAGCTGCAACACCAAATAGACGCTTGGGTACAGAAAACTGCCTATCAGTTTGTGCTAAAAAACAAAGAGGAAGTGGGAAAACTCATCAGTCATACGGTAGAGAACTGGGAGGGACGCGAATTGAGCGAAAAACTTGAATTGGAAGTAGGTAAAGACCTCCAATTTATCCGTATCAATGGCACTTTGGTAGGCGGATTAGTCGGTTTGGCTATTTACGCCTTTACTCAGTTATTCTGAAAGAGATATTAGCCTATTTGCTAACTTTCCTGATTTGCTAATTTGCTAATTCTTCCCTACCTTTGCGCCCGAAAATGTTTCAACTATGGATTTTGAAATACTAAAAACAGACGAACATACTAAAGCACGTGCTGGGAAGATTACTACCAGCCACGGCGTGATTGAAACCCCCATTTTTATGCCTGTGGGAACGGTGGGAAGCGTGAAAGGAGTGCACCAACGCGAACTGAAAGACGATATTAATGCCGATATCATCTTGGGGAACACCTATCACCTCTATTTACGACCTCAAACACCCATTTTGGAAAAAGCAGGAGGCTTACATAAGTTTATTAATTGGGATAGAAACATACTTACCGATAGCGGTGGTTATCAAGTATATTCATTGGCTGCCAACCGAAAGATAAAAGAAGAAGGTGTAAAGTTCAAAAGCCATATCGATGGCTCTTTTCACTTCTTTTCACCCGAAAAAGTAATGGAAATAGAGCGCAGTATAGGTGCTGATATTATGATGGCTTTTGATGAATGCACGCCTTACCCTTGTGAATACGGTTATGCAAAACGTTCAATGCATCTCACACATAGGTGGCTCGATAGATGCATTGCTCACCTCGAAAAAGTACCTTCTAAATACGGTTATCATCAAAGTTTATTCCCGATAGTACAAGGGTCAGTCTATAAAGACCTTCGTACACAGTCTGCCGAATATATTGCAAGCAAAAATGCCGATGGAAACGCTATCGGGGGGCTATCAGTAGGCGAACCCGTAGAACAAATGTATGAAATAACCGAACTTGTATGCGATATTCTCCCCAAAGACAAGCCCCGATACCTTATGGGAGTGGGTACACCCGTTAATATATTGGAAAATATTGCTTTGGGAGTGGATATGATGGATTGTGTAATGCCTACGCGCAATGCTCGCAACGGAATGCTCTTTACTGCAAAAGGAATTATCAATATTAAAAACAAAAAATGGGAAGATGATTTCTCGCCCATAGACCCTGACGGTCATACTTACGTAGATACCTATTACACGAAAGCCTATTTACGTCATTTATTCGCTGCTAACGAGTTTTTGGGCAAACAAATCGCTTCAATTCACAATCTTGGTTTCTATTTATGGCTTGTGAGGGAAGCTCGCCGACAAATTGTAGCGGGTACTTTCTTTACGTGGAAGACAAAAATGGTTACTGATATGTCAAATCGTCTTTAAACAAATTAAATTAATTAATATACTTCTGATAAAAACGCTTTTGCGTCGCTAATTCCCCCTTTGGAGGGGGATAGGGGGAGGTTTAAAAAACAAAAAAATGAAAATACTCGACTGGTACATCTTAAAACGCTATCTTCTTACCTTCTTTATGATGATAATTCTCTTTATTCCTATCGGAATTATCGTAGATTTATCTGAAAAAGTAGATAAGATGATACAAAAAGGCGCCCCGATGAACGAAATACTGTGGTATTACCTCAGTTTTATCGTTTATTTTGCCAATATATTGTTTCCCATCTTGCTATTCCTCTCTATCATCTGGTTTACATCAAAGTTAGCCAATAATACCGAGATAATCGCTATCCAGAGCTCAGGTGTATCGTATATGCGCTTTTTGCGTCCGTATATCGTGGGTGCGAGTATCATTTCGGTGATAGTGTTTTTTATGGGAATGTTTATTGTACCGGCTGCCAGCACTGTGTATAATGATTTTTGGAATAAGTATATACGTTCTTCGAAGGTGGAAAGCGTTTCAGACCTCTACAATCAGTTTTCTGACAACGATTACCTTTATGTAAGCTCGTTTAACTACCAAGACAAACGCGGGTATAACTTTTCAGTAGAACATTTTGAAGGTATTAAGATGACGGAAAAGATAAATGCCGAAACGATTCAGTGGATAGACAGCACGAAAACCTATCGGCTTACTAATTACTCCAAAAGAAAGATAGGGGAGGGCGACGATGTGATAGTGAAACGCGACCAGTTAGACACGATATTCAATTTCAAGCCTGATGACCTGATGCCTATGGAATATACAGCGGAAAATAAGAACTTGTTTGAGCTAAACAAGTTTATTGAACGCGAAAAGATGAAAGGTTCACCCAATTTAAATATGTATCTATTGGTAAAATACCGCCGTTGGGGTGCTATAAGTACTGCCTTTATCCTTACGCTTATCGGCGTGGCTGTTTCATCGGTGAAAAAGCGCGGAGGAATGGGAATCAACTTAATGGTGGGAGTAGTCGTAGGGTTTAGTTTTGTGTTTTTCGACCGTGTGTTTGGAACCCTTGCTCAAACCTCAGGAGGCTTATCCCCATTGATGGCAGTCCTTTTGCCTAACCTTATTTTCCTTACCTTAGCTATCTTGTTACTCCGGAAAGTAAGAAACTGATAGAGCATTTTAACCCTTTGTAACACCAAAAGAAAGTGTTGCAACTGTAAAACAAAAGAAAGTAAATGCAAAAGGTAGTAAAGTAATAAGATAACAAAACTAAGTAATAAGTAAAAAGCGTATTGTAATGCCAAAATAACCCACTGTAACTACAAACGTAAGTAATGTAACAGCTTATCGTCTTATTTTAAATTGATATGAGAAGTTTACAAAGAATACTTTTTTACCAGCAAAAACAATAATTTGCACAGTGTTATTTGGCAGGATTTTTGCGGTATAGAAATGAATGTAAATCATAATGATTTAACATTTTTCAACTAATTTATAGACCTTTTAAAATATGTAATATTATGAAGGAAAAGAGTACAGAATTAAAAACACTTGAAAACAGACGTTTGTTATTTACCAATTACAGTGAAATAGCCGAATTGAAAGCTCAGTTAGAGGAATATCAATACAATGAAGAGGCTATGAAAGTAGGTAAAGCACTTTATGACAAAGCACAAGCCGCTTATAACGATAATTTGGCAAAAACGAGCCAAACGGTAGAGAAAAGAGCCTTGTTTGAAAAGGCTTATAAAGCGATGAGCGACAAATATAAAGAACATCGCAAGGTCGCAAAAGTAGCGTTGAAAGCATCTCCCGAAGCGCTGGTATCATTTGGGTTAAAAGGAACGATGTCGCGCGATTATCTGGAAGGTTTAGCCACCACGAAAAAGCTTTACGAGGGCATTAAAGCCACTACTACCCAGCGGGCAGCGCTCGACAGGTTCAAACTTACCGAAGCCGTCGCCGATGAACAGCTTTCAGCCATTGTGAAAGTGGAAGAGCTCCGTGCGCAATACGTGAAATTGCGCGGTATCGACCAACAAGCCACTCAGGATAAGAACAAAGCCTTCGAGGCAATGAACAAATGGGTGAAGGAATTTTACGAAGTAGCCAAGATAGCCCTTTCTGACCGTCCGCAACTACTTGAAAGCATTGGTAAACTCGTAAAGAGTTAGTTGTAACGCAATAATATAAACATTTTAGCACAGAAGCCCACCCGCCACCAAAGTTAAGAATTTGTTCTTTTTCTTGTTTATAAATTTTTATTAGATTTTAGGGTGTGGCTTCTGTGTATTTTTAAATTGCACAAAAGAATAATATTATGAAAACAGCTATAGAATTTAAAGAAACACAATTTTCTTATATATTACTGTCTATTTTAGCCCTTTTTATAGGGATTATAGCTTTTTCGGGCTATCAAAGCAAAGGAGGTTGGGTAATAATTCTATTATTAGTGGCTATTTTAGTAGCTGTATTCTATAAACTCACTACTGTAATAGATGATTATGGTATTGTAGCTTCATTTGGTATCGATTTTTTGAGTAGACGAATGAATTTTCAAGAAATGGACGTCTCTACTATTCAACTCATTGATATTCCTTGGTATTATGGCATTGGGATACGGTATACTTCGGCAGGTATCATCTATAATACGAAACATAATAAGGCAATCAAGATATTGTCTAAGGACAGAAAGAAGGTGTTTTTGGTAGGAACTGACCATTATGAGGAAATAAAGTCGATACTTCTGCAAAAGAACAACTAAAAGCCTCTCTGAAAGGTATATAAATGGAATTAGTAAAAGCAAAAAAGCATTTAGGACAACATTTTTTAAAAGATTTAAACATTGCACAGAAAATAGCTGATACATTATCGCTAAAAAACTATAAAAAAGTAGTAGAAATAGGAGCTGGAATGGGCGTGCTTACTCAGTTTTTGCTCAAAAAAGACGTTGATGTGCACATAGTGGAAATCGATAAGGAATCGGTAGCTTATTTGGAGGCAAATTATCCTGCATTAAGAGGAAAAATAATTGCCGATGACTTTTTGAAATATGATGTAGCGGGTTATTTATCCGAACCATTTGCTATTATAGGTAATTTTCCTTATAATATCTCTACTCAAATCGTTTTTAAACTACTTGAACTGCGAAAATATGTTCCTGAGTTTAGTGGAATGTTTCAGAAAGAGGTAGCCGAACGTATATGCGAGCACGAAGGCAGTAAAACGTATGGAATTTTATCAGTTTTAGTACAGGCTTTTTATGAAACGAGCTATTTATTCACAGTTTCGGAGAGTGTTTTTAATCCTCCGCCCAAAGTAAAGAGCGGTGTAATACGATTAGTACGGAAAGCTGACTTCCATTTAGATTGTGATGAAGGATTATTCTTTACCGTAGTGAAAACAGCTTTCAATCAACGGCGAAAAACCCTTCGCAACAGCCTAAAACCACTACTTACAGATGAGAATTTAAAGCAAGACCCTATATTTGATAAGCGTCCTGAGCAATTGCCTTGGCAAGAGTTTGTTTTTATTACTAAAAAAATCAGTAATCAAGTTTGATAGCTAACGATTTGACGTCTTAAAACTATGACAACTTTTAAAATAACAGATGAACTCATTGAGAAAATCCATAAACTCATTGAGGAAAAACAAAATAAAGAACTTACAACCCTCTTAAATGATTTACACTATGCCGATATAGCTGAAATCATTCACGAATTGGATATTGAAGAGGGGGTATACATCATTCGTTTAATTGATGCTGAGAAAACATCAGATGTACTCACAGAATTAGACGATGATTACCGTGAGAATATCTTAAAAAACCTTTCTGCAAAAGAAATTGCCGATGAAATCATCGAGTTGGACACCGATGATGCGGTGGATATCATCTCTGAATTGCCCGAAGATAGAAAAACAGAGGTTATTTCGCATATTACGGACGTAGAACACGCCAAAGACATCGTAGAATTACTTCGTTATAGCGAAGATACTGCGGGAGGACTAATGGCGAAGGAACTTGTAAAGGTAAATGAGAATTGGAATGTGCTAAAATGCGTAAAAGAAATGCGCGAACAGGCGGCTCACGTTACTCGTGTGCATTCTATTTATGTGGTAGATGATAATGATGTGCTTAAAGGACGACTTTCACTTAAAGATTTGCTTACTACTTCCACACGCTCAGAAGTGAAAGACATTTATATTCCAAAAGTAGACTACGTATACGTTACTGATACTGCCGAAGAGGTAGCTCACATAATGAGTAAGTATGACTTAGAGGCAATTCCTGTAGTTGATGAAATGAAACGTCTTGTGGGACGCATCACTATTGATGATGTGGTGGACGTGATAAAAGAAGAAGCTGAAAAAGACTATCAGTTGGCAGCAGGTATTACCAATGATGTGGAGGCAAGCGATAGTGTATGGAAACTTACCAAAGCACGTTTGCCTTGGTTACTTATTGGAATGTTCGGAGGATTAGGTGCAGCGAGTATTATCAATGGTTTTCAGGATACGATGATGATTTACCCTATATTATTGATATTTATTCCGCTTATTCAAGCTACTGCGGGAAATGTGGGAGTACAATCATCGGCGATAATAGTACAAGGATTAGCAAATAATTCTATCGACGGCGAACTTATCAAGCGGTTATTCAAAGAATTTCTATTAGGACTCATCAACGGAGGAACTATTGCAGGAATAGTGATATTAGTAAGCCATTTTGCTTTTCAAGCTGAGTATTTGGTAAGTATTACGGTAGCCATAGCACTCATTACAGTGATTGTAAATGCTGCTGTGATAGGTACTTTTATCCCGATACTTCTCCACAAGCGCGGTATTGACCCAGCGGTTGCTACGGGTCCGTTTATCACTACCAGCAACGATGTTTTAGGTATCTTGATTTACTTTTTTATCGCAAAAATGATATTAGGATTTTAAAACAACCTTCATTTGTTTTTCAGTATCCGCTTTTTGTTATTTTACAACACTTCCGCAACTACAAACGTGCTTCCACCAACAAAGATAAAGTCAGTGGGAAGCGCTTGTGCTTTAGCGGCATTTAAGGCTTCTGCTACTGAAGAATATCTCTCCCCTTGGAGTCCTTTTGTAGTGGCAATTTTCTTTAATGTATCTACATTAAGTCCTCTTGCAATAGCAGGACTGCAAAAATAATA
The DNA here is from genome assembly GCF_051417515.1 of Capnocytophaga sp. G1920. Taxonomy (NCBI): domain Bacteria; kingdom Pseudomonadati; phylum Bacteroidota; class Flavobacteriia; order Flavobacteriales; family Flavobacteriaceae; genus Capnocytophaga; species Capnocytophaga sp. G1920. Next base: position 78,041 of record NZ_JBPRKH010000007.1, on the reverse strand, counting down.
GGTAGCTTCTTTTGGGAAAAGCTCTAAAACACTATTTACATCTTTTTCTTTTACAAAACCTACTACAATATGAAGATGTGTATAGGTTTGCTTTTTGAGTTGTTCCATCACATAAGTAAGTCCGCCCACATTATGTCCTGTATCACATACGATAGTAGGGTAGGAGCCAAGGGTTTGCCAACGACCTTTCAGATTTGTATTGTGCACTACGTGTAAAAGACCTTGTGCAATATTCTCCGGAGTAATATCCCACCCCTGGTGGATAAGCAATTCGGTAACAGCTATTACTCCTTTGATGTTTTTCTCTTGGTAGGCACCTTGAAGGTCGGTTGTAAGAGAAGTTTCTATGTGATTAGCAAAAATAATAGGAGCATTCATTTCTTTAGCTTTTGCTGTGAAGACGGGAGCAGTTTCCTCTTGATATTCACTGATTACTACAGGCACATTTCGTTTGATAATACCAGCTTTTTCAAAAGCTATTTTAGGTAAAGTATCTCCTAAAATATCAGTATGGTCTTTGGAGATATTGGTAATAAGAGAAACTTCGGGAATGATAATATTAGTGGAGTCAAAACGTCCTCCTAAACCTACTTCTATCACAGCGATATCTACTTTTTCATTCTCGAAATAGCTGAACGCCATTCCTACTGTCATTTCAAAGAATGAGAGGTGATATTCTTCCAAAAAGGGTCTGTTTTTAGCTATAAAACTTACCACATAGTCTTCAGGTATTTCCTTCCCATTAATTTTGATACGTTCGCGGAAGTCTTTGAGGTGTGGAGAGGTGTACAATCCTACCTTAAATCCTGCCTCTTGTAGGATAGAAGCGAGCATACTGCTGGAAGAACCCTTTCCGTTAGTGCCTGCAATATGCAAACTTTTGAATTTTGTTTGAGGGTTTCCTAACACCGAAGTAAAGGCGAGGATATTATCTAATTTGTTGTTCAAAGCGGTTTTACCTTGTGTTTGAAACATTGGTAAGCGGTTGAACATCCACGAAAGTGTTTCTTGATAATTCAATGTTAAAGATAATTTTAGTTGTTTTACAATCAAAAATGAGATAATCAGTTATACTATAACCATTATCTCATCTTGTTAATTATTAATTACCAATTATTAATTGATTTCTTATTCTCCGAGTTTAAAGTTGATAACAATAAAACCTACTTGACGTGCAGGAGCATTATCATCGGCGTTCCAGCGGTGCATAGTAGCTGTTTTTCGAGCAGCTTCCAGCAAACACTGAGCAGAGTTAGTAGTTCCTTTCACACCAGCAGTAGCTTTTACTACTTTACCACTACGGTCTACTTCTATTTGTACTACTACGCGTCCTTCCTCATTGCAATTTTGAGGTACTTTACCTTGTGAAGCAATAGTACGACCTTTCAATCCCCAACCTTTGCCAGTGCCATTACCACCTCCTGAGCCATAATAAGAATTAGCGTACTGACTACCATCTATCTGTCCCTGATAACCAGGTTGGTTGCCATCTCCTTGTCCTGAGGTACCACTACCACCTGCATTGGCAGCTCCCAATATATTTGATAACGCATCCGAAGTTTCCCGTGAAGGCTTAGGAGCGGGTTTTGGACTCTCTTTTGGAGTATCTTTTTTAGGTGTTTCTTTCTTTTTTTCTTTCTTTTTAGGTACTTCGGGTACAGAAACTTCTTCGTTGTTATCTTGAGCCAAAAGGTTTTCCTTTACTTCTTGTGAAGTACTCTGTTCTGGTTGTGTTTGAGGAGATGTTTTAGTTTCTTCCTGTTTAGCAGCACTTGGCGGAGGAGTGCGTTCGCCCATTCCTACCAAATCAACTCCATAAATAACCTCTACACCTTTTTCGGGTGGTGGGTCTAAGTACTTCATTCCTGCAAAAAACAGTATGAAGATTACTAAACACATCACAACCGTAGTGAGTGCTAAGGATTTACGTTTATGTTCTGTATCGAATAAATTCATATACCTTTCTATTTTGGACGAACAGCCAAAATCACCTTAAATTGGTTTTGGTTTGCCACATCCATCACTGTTACCGCATTTTCAATAGGTACACTTTCCTCTACACGCAAAATGATAGTAGGATTTTCTACTCCCTTGAGTGCTGATTTGAGCTCTGTATCGAGATTATCTACTGAAATAGGTTTCTTGTCAAGAAAATAGTTTAAATATTTATCAATGCTTACTGAAACGTTTTGTGTATTGGTGCTTTTACCTTTAGCTTTAGGCAATAACAAATCAAGTGCATTGGGGCTGTTGGCAGTAATCATAAAGAATATTAACAACAGAAACACAATGTCCGTCATAGACGACATACTGAACTCAGGACTTACCTTATTTCTACCTTTTAATTTCATAATTAGATCAGAGTAGTTTTTTAAGACCTATAGAGGTTCGTTTAACAAGTCTAAGAATTCAACAGCATTGGCTTCCATTAGGTGTACCACCTTATCAGTTTTTACTACTAAGTGGTTGTAGCCTACATAAGCAATAATTCCTACTATAAGCCCTGCTACGGTAGTTGCCATCGCGGTGTAGATACCACTTGCTAATGACCCCATCTCTGCCTGACCGCCTGCTGAAGCCATTTCGTGGAATGACATAATCATACCAACAACTGTACCTAAGAATCCAATCATAGGTCCTGCTCCTGCAATAGTAGCGAGAATAGCCGTATTCTTTTCAAGATTGTAGACCTCTAAAGTGCCTGCATTTTCAATAGCTTTATTAATATCTTCAAGAGGTTTACCTATACGAGAAACCCCTTTTTCAATAAGGCGTGCTACAGGAGTATTCGATTGTACACAAAGCATTTTAGCAGCATCTAAGCGTCCAGCTGAGATACAATCACGTATTTTATACATAAAAGTTTTATCCATTTTAGAAGCTGCCTTAATAGCAAAAAGGCGTTCAAAATAGAGGAAAAGAGCTACAGCGAGCATCACAAATAAAATACCAATAATAATGATACTGCCCATACCACCATCTAGAATCAGTTCCATTATAGAAAGGGTTTTCTCTTGTACTGCGATGGGAGCAGTCTCGGTTGCAGTAGTTGCAACGTCTACAGAAGTTTGTAATCCTAACATATTATTTTTGTTTTTCTGTTTAAAAATATCGCAAAAATAAGAAATAATTATCAATAGACAATTATTAATTAATAATTAACAATTTAGAAAATTATAAACACTTGATAATCATTTGTTATTAAAATGAATAATTAACAAAAAAAGCTACTCAGTATTGAGTAGCTTTTGTGGACTCTACTGGATTCGAACCAGTGACCCTCTGCTTGTAAGGCAGATGCTCTGAACCAGCTGAGCTAAGAATCCTTTTTAATTATGAAAACAACAATAAAATCCGAGTTTTGGTGGGTCCTACTGGATTCGAACCAGTGACCCTCTGCTTGTAAGGCAGATGCTCTGAACCAGCTGAGCTAAGAACCCCAAAATTACAATGATAAAAATTTTTTAATTTTAACCTAAGTGGGTCCTACTGGATTCGAACCAGTGACCCTCTGCTTGTAAGGCAGATGCTCTGAACCAGCTGAGCTAAGAACCCTTACGTTTAATTCGGGTGCAAAGGTACTACTTTTTTTTAACTCTCCAAATTTTTTGGTGAAAAAAAGTAGAAAAAGATTACAATGTAGTAAGCATCACCTCTTCAGCTCCTTTATGAAATGTATGTCCAGAGGTTTTTATAGCGTTGTAACTGATAGAGCGTGTGGGCTATGCGTTGGTTTTGGGGCAACTCTAAATTAGGATCGGCTTTCAGTAGATCGATAGCTTGAAAGCGTGCTGCTTTTAGTATATCTTGGTCTTTTACAAGGTCGGCTATTTTTAGAGCGAGCACTCCACTTTGTTGCTTACCCATTAGGTCACCAGGACCACGCAATTTTAGATCTACTTCAGCGATTTCAAAACCGTCGTTGGTGCGCACCATCGTTTCCATACGTGTACGAGTATCGTTACTCATTTTGTTACCTGTGAGTAATATACAATAACTCTGTTCACTGCCACGCCCTACACGTCCACGCAACTGGTGTAGTTGTGAAAGTCCAAAGCGCTCGGCACTCTCAATTACCATTACAGAGGCATTGGGAACATTTACCCCCACTTCTATCACGGTGGTAGCCACCATTATTTGTGTTTCATTACGTAGAAAGCGCTCCATTTCAGCATCTTTTTCAGCTGGTTTGAGTCTACCGTGTACCATAGAAACCTTATATTTTGGCAAAGGAAAGCTTGCCGTGATATAATCATAGCCTTCGGTAAGGTTCTTAAAATCTAACGCTTCCGATTCTTCTATAAGTGGATATACTACATAAGCTTGTCTTCCTTTATCTATCTCTTTTTTAATAAATTCATAAGTCTCTGCACGGTGGTTTTCAAACTGATGTAGAGTTTTAATAGGCTTACGCCCAGGGGGGAGCTCATCTATTATCGAAACATCTAAATCACCATATACACTCATCGCTAAAGTGCGTGGGATAGGGGTGGCGGTCATTACTAAAATATGAGGCGGAATAGTGTTTTTATGCCATAACTTCGAGCGCTGTTCTACCCCAAATCGGTGTTGCTCATCGATAATGGCGAGTCCTAAGTTTCTGAACTGTACTTTGTTTTCCAAAAGAGCGTGAGTGCCTATAAGGATAGAAAGCTCTCCAGACTGTAATTGTTCGTCTAACATTTTGCGTTCTTTAGTTTTAGACGAACCTGTGAGCAGTGCTACAGTTACTCCTGTTTCTTTTAGTAGTTCACTAATGTTTTGGTAATGCTGATTGGCGAGAATTTCGGTAGGTGCCATCAAGCAGGCCTGACAACCATTATCTACTGCTAAAAGCATCGTCATTAGGGCTACGATGGTTTTACCAGAGCCTACATCGCCTTGCAACAAGCGGTTCATTTGGGCATTTGAGCCCACATCGGCGCGTATTTCTTTCAATACTCGTTTTTGGGCATCGGTAAGCGGAAAAGGCAAATGATGGTTATAGAAGTTCATAAAAGCATCGCCTACATTCTTGAAAGGTTGTCCTTGGAACTTCTGTTTGTGCAGAAGATTCTTGCGTACCAACTGTACTTGTATGTAGAAAAGCTCTTCAAATTTGAGTCGTACAGAGGCTTTAGTAAGCAAAGTTTGATTTGTAGGGAAGTGGATATTGCGCATTGCCTCCTGCTTGGAGATGAGGTTCATTGAAGTGAGTATGTTATCCGGTAAATTCTCAGCAAAGCTATTGCCTATTTCTTCAAAAACCGTTTGTACTAATTGGCGCATCACTCTATTGGTAATGTTGCGTTTAGCTAATTTTTCGGTGGAGGGATATACGGGCTGAATACTGCTGTGTCCTGCCTTCTTGAATTCGCTGAGCAAGTCCATTTCGGGGTGAGGCATAGAGAAAGTGCCTCCAAAGAAATTCAGTTTGCCAAAAATCACATAAGGTTCGTTGATTTTTAGGGATTCACGCAACCATTTGAGCCCTTTGAACCACACGAGCTCCATAGCGCCCGTATCGTCTACAAAGGTAGCAACAAGACGAGTACCTTTTTGGTGAGCCGACTCTACTGTGCGTAAGTTTACTATCTTGCCTACGAGTTGCACCTCGGCATTATTGTTCTGTAATTCGTTGATTTTGTAAAACTTGGTACGGTCGATATACCTGTTAGGGAACAAGTTTAGCAAATCTTGATACTCATAAATACCGAGCTCTGTTTTCAAAAGTTCAGCCCGCTGATTGCCCACGCCACGCAGATAGTTGATGGGAGTATGTAGGATATTCTCTGGAATCATAAGAGCAAAAGTAATAAAAAAATACAAACATCAAGCTCACATTATTTAATTCTTGTTTATAAAAATTACCTCAAATATCTTACTCCAATTCTTACCCGTGATGAAGAAAGTATTACGCCTAGCGTGATAAGCAATGCCATTAAGAACATCTAAGTCAGGAGTTTGTTCTACTTTTTCTTTTAATCCTCGTACATCTACAACGCCTTCTATAGCACCATTATTGGGGTTGATAATCATAATACCATCTTTTAGATAAGTATTAGCATATATTTTCCCGTCTACAAATTCTAATTCGTTAGCATTGGTAAAAATAGATTTATTAGTACATAGTTGTAAACTGTCTACTTCTTCAAAAGTGTTAGGATTGAGTATCCAAATCTTTTCTGAACCATCACTTTTGTAAAGTTTATCACTGCCGTTATGACAGAGCCCCCAACCTTCTTTACTTTTATGGTAAGAGAATGTTTTTAACAGTTTTAGCTGAGTATCATATACAAATCCTATATTTTCTCTCCAAGTGAGTTGGATAATTTTATCTCTAAAAACGGTAGATCCTTCACCAAAATACATTGCTTGTAAAGGTACATTTTTGTACATTTCGCCCGTAAAAGGATTCCATTTGCGTATGGAAGATTCTCGGTATTGCCCTGTGCTTTCTACTAAAGTATCACCTATAAATTCTAAACCTTGAGTATAAGCCTGTTTGTCGTGGGGATATTCATTTAGTATTTTATAAGTATACAATTTAGGAGCTTGTCCTGCTAAAAGTAAAATTTCTTTTCGTACTTTATAAACTTCTCCTTTATCAGTATATACAGTTACTTCTAAAGGCTGTTTACCTAACATTAGGTTTTCAAGTACTATGTTCTCATTAGTAACAACAAGCTCTTGGTGATGAAACTGATAGCTAATCTTTACTATTTTACCTTCAAACTTAGGATTCACAACTTTTATCTGTAAAGTTTCTCCTATGTGGTATTCCTTCTTTTTAGGATACAGTTCTATATTGAAAGCGTCTTGCTTAGGTGGATTTGCATTTTTGCAAGCTCCTATTAATAAGAAACTTAATATGCAAATTAACTGTTGTAATTTCATTCTATCGTTTACTTTGAAAAATATAAGTAATAGTTCCTGTTTGCTCTTTTTTGCCTGTTACAGCATTAAATCTGGCTCTGCTAGCATATAGTAATGAGTTTTCTATAAGGCAATCATCATTGGTAGTTGAATTCATTTTGTCAAGAGCTGTTCTAATAACTCTTCCTGCTTCATCAACTGTAATAATAATCACTACTTGCCCTTCTTTTTCACAAGTAAATACAGGGTTAGGTATATTTCCTGTCCTGCCAGATAAGGCATATTTTACTAAAGTATTCTTATTTACTTTATTATCAGATGAAATTTTAGTTGTTTTTTGAAGAGTATTATCGTCCGATATTACTAAGTTAGACGACATTTTATTATTACTCACCAATTCTTCTTTAGCACTTTCCATCTCTTGAGAAGCACGCTCTGCCATTATTTCGTCTAAAGTTTTAAAATTCTCAGTATGACGTAAGTCAGCATCGGCTTGATTATAAGCATTAGTAGTCAGTTTTGCATTCATAGTTTGAGAAAGATCAGGCGCTTCAGTTTGTTCCTCTAATTTTGGAGGTTCATAAGGTAAATCATCTGGAGTGAATGCCATTTCAATCATTATTTCTTTCTCTCTACTGCTAAGTTGTATCACCATAAGGGTTACTATCGTACCGAAAAGTATCAGTAAAGTAAGTATAATTGCCTTATCAGTATTTGAAAACATCGATAGAAAGTAGCGAAACTCATATTTGATTCCTGAGGTCTTTTTCTTCTTTTTTCGAGGAAAAATAGCTTCTATATTAAGGTCGGAAGTGTGTTGTTGTTTTTGTTGTTTATTAAGGCGTTCTCGCTCTCGCTCTTCATACACTTCATTAATAGACTTTTTCCTATTGTTTTGTGTGTTCAAAGTAGATTCTTTTCGAGCGAAATGGTCATTAAGAGTTGTTTTATTCTTATCGATAAATCGCTCGAATACAGTAGTGAGAATAATAGGTTTTGTTTGCATTTTTGGAATATGTATGTTTATAAATTCATCAGGCGTTAAGGCATCATTTACCGAAAAATCACCTATCTTAGTACGTCGCAATGCAGATAGATAGCCACCAGACCCTAAGGCTTTACCAAAGTCGTTTGCCAAGGAGCGTATGTAGGTGCCTTTGCTACATACCACCTCAAAGTGCAACTTAGGAAACAGACTTGCATCTATATTGAAACTGTGAATATAGATAGTGCGCTGAGGAACTTCTATTTCTTTCCCGTCGCGGGCAAATTCGTAGAGCCGTTTGCCTTCTTTCTTGATAGCTGAAAATACAGGAGGCGTTTGCACGAGTTCCCCTACAAACTGCATTCGCACTTGTTCTATCAGTTCAGGAGTGATATGGTCAGTAGGGTAGTGGGCATCTATTTCGGTTTCCTTATCGTAGGAAGGAGTCGTAGCCCCTACGGTGATAGTACCCGTATAAGTTTTTACAGCGTCTTGTATTTCGGTAATCTTCTTAGTAAATTTGCCCGTACAAATCACCAATAAACCAGAGGCAAGCGGGTCTAATGTTCCTGCGTGCCCTATCTTTATCTTCTTGAGCTTATAGTGTCTGAGTATTGCCCATTTGATTTTGTTCACTGCTTGAAACGACGACCATTGCAGGGGCTTATCGATAAGCAAGATACGACCTTCTGTAAGTTCTTCTGGAGTTATCATACTATTCACTTTTCACTTCCGTAGTATTTTTCCCCTATTCGTATTTTCTCTCTTCCGTTAGCTACTCGCCATTTGTTAGCATCGCGCAACGAGAAAGCACAACCGCAGTACTCTTGTTGGTAGAACTTCTCGTTTTTGCAGATTTCCATATTACAGGCAGCACCTCCGTTTTTGCGCCAATTGTAGTCCCAATAGGTAAGTCCCTCGTACTTATTGGCAGCATTTTTGCCTGCTTCATTCACTTGGTTGAGGTCTTTCCAACGCGAAATGCCCAATGAGGTTGCAATGGTATCGAAGCCGTTTTCGTAAGCATATAAAGCCGTACGCTCCATACGCAAATCAAAACACATCGCACAGCGACTGCCCCGTTCTGGTTCAAATTCCATACCTTTAGCACGCGTATACCACTTATCGGTGTCGTATTCGGCATCTACAATAGGTACGCCACACTTTTTGGCAAAGCGAATATTTTCCTCTTTGCGAATTTCATATTCTTTTTGAGGGTGAATATTAGGGTTGTAAAAAAATATAGTAAAGTCTATCCCCGACCCCTGAATAGATAGTATAATTGAACCTGAACAAGGTGCACAACAAGTGTGTAACAAGAGCTTTTTGCCATTATTGGGTAATACGAGATTCTTGTGGACTAATTCCATAGTATTTTTATTGTTTCCTTATTAGAGGGCAAAAATACAAAGAAATAGTAATATATCAAGACTCTGGTGGGTACATTTGTTTGAGAGCATTCACATATACCTCTGCACCTTTACGTTTAAAGCCTTCATTTTCATAGAGCTTAATAGCAGCTTCGTTAGTAGGCGAGGTAAAGAGCAATATTTCTCCTAAGCCCAATTCTTTGCCTTTGGCGATAAGAAGTTGAATGAGCTGAGTGCCTATTTTTTTACCACGTGCCATCTCGTCTACCACCACATCTTCTATCCAACCTTTATAGCCCGAAATCACTCTGTAGATAGCCATAGAAGCCATTCCGTGTAGGCGACCGTCTTCTATATAACCTACTACATAAGGTGCTTTAGTTTTGTCTTGAAAAAGGTCAGATAGTCGTTGTTGGTAGCGCCTGCTCAACAGTGAAAAAAGTCTGTGAGCGTCATCTTCAATGGTTGGTGTAATGTTGCTTTTATTTAAAAATGTAATCATATTATTTAGTTGTTAGTCATTAGTTTACTAGTTTTTAATCACCATATTCTGCCAAAGTTTTAAACTTATACAAAGTTGATATACCTATTACTTCTCATTTCTCTTGTTCCTTTTCATTACTACTCATTTACCACTTATCATTTACCATTAAGCATTAATTTCATCTTCTGTTGTAATTCCTCAGCTTTTTCACTTGCTACTTTGGCAAAGTCTTCGTCCTTAGAAGCGTAAATAATGCCTCTTGACGAGTTGATAAGCAGTCCGTAGTGGTCGTTCAAACCATACTTACATACCTCTTCCAAGCTGCCTCCTTGTGCCCCTACTCCAGGTACTAATAGAAAATGTTTAGGGATAATTTTGCGTATTTCCTTTAAGTATTCCGCCTTGGTTGCGCCTACTACGTATATCAGGTTTTGGCTGTTTTGCCAAGTGAGTGAGGTGCGTAATACCTTTTTGTACAGCTCTTCATTGTTGAGTTTTTGCGTTTGGAAGTCGAAAGCCCCTTCATTAGAAGTTAGAGCTAAGAGAATGGTGTGTTTGTTCTCAAAAGCTAAAAAAGGCTCTACCGAATCCCTTCCCATATAGGGGGCTACTGTCACGCTATCGAATTGCATATCTTCAAAGAAAGCTTTGGCATACATACTTGAAGTGTTGCCTATATCCCCACGTTTGGCATCGGCAATAGTGAAAATCTCGGGGTGGTGACGGTTTAGGTAGTCAATCGTCTTTTTTAAGGCGCGCCAACCTTTTTCGCCGTGTGCTTCGTAGAAAGCTGTATTGGGTTTGTAGGCTACCGCAAAAGCGTGGGTAGCCTCTATAATCGCCTTGTTGAACGCAAAGAGCGGGTCTTCCTCTTCAAGCAAGTGAGGAGGAATTTTAGTCATATCGGTATCCAAGCCCACACATAACAGCGATTGTTTAGCTTCGATTTGCTGTATGAGTTGCTTAGTAGTCATTTTCTTCTATACGGGCGATTTCTCGTTCGTAGAAAGCGATAGCTTCTTCTATAAGGTTCTCGCTTTCAGCCTCTAACTCTTTGGTGTCTTCTTCGTCAAACTCTTCCAGCCATTCTACTTCGTCGTTGTCTAAGTTCAGCACGAAGCGCGGATACTCTAAATGCACCACGAACATAGCGTCGGGCATATCGGTGTTGTCACCTAAAATAAATTTTGGGAAGTTACTCATTTCAATTCTTTTATTAGTTCAATAGCTTTAGCTACCCCTGTTGAAGCAACGTCTTTAATTACAGTGATTTTATCTTTACTACTGATGCTTGGACGTGGGTCTATATAATATATAGGTGTATCTTTCTTGGCACAGTTCATCAATCCAGCAGCGGGGTACACTTGTAATGAAGTACCTACAATAACCACTATATCGGCAGTTTCTACCTCTTCGGCAGCCTTTACAATCATTGGTACATCTTCGCCAAACCACACAATGTGAGGTCGTAATTGCGCTCCACTGGGGCTCAGGTCGCCCACTTTGATGTCGTCAGTACAGTCGTAGAGCGTATAGGGGTCATCTACTCCTCTCATTTTTAGCAGTTCGCCGTGTAAGTGAATAATGTGATGGCTACCCGCACGTTCGTGCAAGTCATCTACATTTTGAGTGATAATTACCACGTCGTACTCTTTTTCCAACTCGGCTAATAATAAGTGAGCGGGGTTAGGTTGCACATTTTTCACCTGTTTGCGCAAGCCGTTGTAGAAGTTCAATACAAGTTCAGGGTCTTTCTCAAAACCATAAGGTGTTGCCACTTGTTCTATATCGTGACCTTCCCACAAGCCATTGGCATCTCGGAAAGTTTTTACACCACTTTCAGCACTAATCCCTGCCCCTGTGAGGACTACTATTTTCTTCTTTTTCATATTGGTAATGTTAGTTATGGTCTTGTCAGAGAATTAATTTGCGCTTTCGTGCGCTTTGCACCTTGCCAAAGTTTCTAATTGCCTATCGTGCTACGACTTGCCTGTTGGGCTACGACTTTTAGCAAAGTAGAAGTCTACCAATTCCCTTCTTCTTATCTCTACTTTAGCATCAACTTAACTTCACTTTTCCTTCGTTCATTGTTCGTCTTTTGTTCGTCTTTTGTTCGTCTTTTGTTCGTCTTTCCTATAAGCTTTCTATAAGCTTCTCCCAAATTAACCATTAATCGTTAACCATTAATCATTAAATAAGGTTTCTATGCTAATTAACTCATCTACTAATAAATAAAAAAAGTCCCTTTCAACTGAAAGGGACTTTTTTACTGCAATTACTTTTTGTTTACTGCTTCAGATAATTCAGCCCCTGCTTTGAATTTTACAACTTTCTTAGCAGGCACTTTAATTACTGCACCAGTACGAGGGTTGCGAGCCTCTCTGGCTTCTTTTTTAGCAACTGACCAAGAACCGAATCCTACGACAGCTACTTTGTCACCTTTTTTTAGAGCCTTTTCAACACTTGAAAAGAACGCTTCAACAGCTTTTTTAGAGTCGGTTTTTGTAAGTCCAGACCCTGCTGCAATTGCATCAATTAATTCTGATTTGTTCATATGATAACTTATAAATACAGTTAATAAGGACAAAGGTAGTAATATATTTCATCATAGCAAGTATAAAACAAGAAAAAATGCGATTTTTAGTAAAAAATTAACATTTTAGGTGCTTTTTTAGCGCTTTTTTTTGGCTCGTTAAACCTTTTTTTCTACTTTTGCACTCTCAAAATAAAGTTAAGAAAGTTCTTACAAATTATGCTTACAAGACGACATATTAGGGCAAAAGTAATGCAATCAATTTATGCAATGCGTCAGAGCCAAAGTCAGGATTTAGACAAAGAATTGAAGTTCTTGCAAAACAGTGCTGATGAAATGCGACACCTATATTTATTAATATTATCACTTTTCATTGAACTGCATTCTTTGGCAACTCATCAACACAAAGTAGCTCAGAAAAAATATTTGGCTACTACTGAAGAAAGAACAGTACATCAAAAATTCTCTGAAAACCTTTTGCTCTTAGCCATCGTTCATAATACATTATTACAAGAAGCCATTGCTGATGCACGTATAAATCATTGGGAAATACACGAAGAGTATGTGCGTACTATATATAAAAGCATTATAGAAAGTGAGTTTTATAAGAAATACAGCAAACAAAAGAGCAGTTTTGAAGCTGATAAATCTTTTTTAATGACTATTTTTGAAGAAATTATAGCTCCCGATGAGACAATATATGAATATATTGAAGATTATAATCTCACTTGGGTAGATGATTATCCCATTGTAAATACCTATATAAGTAGGTTATTTAGAGAAGTGCTCCCCACCTCACCTGATAAATATTTTGTTCCTTCACTTTATAAAGATGAAGAAGAAAAAGATTTTCTTACAGGGTTACTAAAAAAAGTAGTGCTCAATGATAGTAAGTGGGAGAATGAAATTATTAGTAGAATGACAGGTTGGGAGAAAGATCGTGTGGCTGTAATAGATAGTATATTGTTAAAAATGGCTGTTTGTGAAATGCTTAGTTTCCCTAGTATTCCAGTGAAAGTAACACTTAATGAATATTTAGAACTTGCCAAGGAATATTCTACTACTAAAAGTAGTGCGTTTATTAATGGTGTAATGAAAAATGTACATAAAGAACTCGAAGAAAAACAACAAATTAAAAAGATAGGAAGAGGACTTTTATAATTGAAAACCAAAAGCTAAAAGTTCCTAATTACAATTTTCTAAAATAACTAAAAACTAATAATTAAATTAATAAATATGCAACAATTGATGAACAGTGGTTTACTACCTCTTATATTGATAATCCTAGTATTCTACTTTTTTATGATTCGTCCGCAAGTAAGACGACAAAAACAAGAAAAAAACTTTATTGAAGGAATGAAAAGAGGCGATAAAGTAATTACTAAAAGTGGTATGCACGGACGTATTGTAGAACTTACGGATAATACTTGTGTCTTAGAAACACTTTCAGGAAAAATCAAATTTGAACGTTCTGCTATTTCTATGGAACTGTCAGCTAAATTAAAAGACGATAAGAAAGAAATTCAAGACAAGAAAGAATCGTAGTCATAGAAAGAACCAAAAATGAGAGCGTATCTATTGCAATAGATACGCTCTCATTTTTATTGTGATATTTGCAAAATTCTAATTCGTAGAAAATAATTTTGCAAAGAAACTCTTGCGTTGCATCATAGTTTCTTCTTCGTGATGTTCTTCACTAAATATATCATCAGAAATTTCATAGTCTCCAATGTTAGTATCAGTGTGAGGCATATTAGGGATAGGATCAAAGTGAATTTCTCGCTTGCTTTCGTCCATAATATCCATAATATATTCAATATATGATTTGCCTTGTTTTTCTAAAAAGCCCTTAAAATAACGATTACTGAGCTCCATATCTCCTATTTTTTCAAGTTTAAGGAGCGTTTGATATAAAGGCTCAATATGCTCTGTAATTACATACTTAGGTACTGAATGCTGACGCGCCATAATAGTAACAACATCCCCAATAATATTCCTGCCGACTTCAAAATCGGTAATTACCCAATAATACTTACCCGATTTAGCTAAGTTTTTAATAATAGCGTGAAAGTTTCTCCCCGCCAAAATATTATCCCAAGTAATCTTGAATATGATCTTAGGCATATCGGGGTGACGAATAATGTTATGTGGTTTCCCTAATAATTCAACTGCAGAATAACCACAAACATCTATAAATGTTTGGTTTACGTCAGTAATAGTACCCAACTTATCAGTAGTACTGATAATAGTTTTGGTTTTATCCCACACTACTTCTTCATCAATAGGTATAGGTCTAGTAATTAGTTCTGACATAAGATTTCCTTTTATACTTAACGCTACAAAACTACAAAAGTTATCTGAAAGAACAAAATATTTTAGATAAAATCGTATTACTATTTTGTTTTAAATATAACAATTCTTTTTAACACGTTGATTTGTAGTAATTAACAGATATATTTCTACTCTTCTATATCTTCTTATTTTTAGTAGTTTTTGCACTTCTATACATTTAATTTGTATTATTTTAGCAATTCAAGTAATATAAAAGTATGACCGTATGTTAAAAAAATATCCTAAGAGACTGATTTTGCTATATTGTTGAAAACATTGTTAATAACTTATTTTGGATAGAGAGTGAAATTAGAATATAAAGCTGTTACTTTGCACCCCGAAAATAAAAAGTTATGAACGAAGAAAAAGACATTTGGTGGCTCAACGAAGAGTCTGAACAAATCCTCAATAGAGGTTATTTATTAAAAGGAGAAAGCGTAGAAGGTGCGATAGACCGCATTACAAGTGCTGCTGCACATAGACTTTATAAACCCGAATTACAGCCCGCTTTTAAAGAAATGATTACTAAAGGGTGGATTAGTTTCTCATCTCCTATTTGGGCAAATATGGGTACTGAAAGAGGTTTGCCTATTTCTTGTTTCAATGTGCACGTACCTGATAGCATCGAGGGGATTACTCATAAACTTGGAGAGGTGATTATGCAAACCAAAATAGGGGGAGGCACTTCTGGTTATTTTGGCGAATTGCGTAGTCGCGGTTCTGCAGTTACCGATAATGGTAAATCAAGTGGGGCGGTTAGTTTTATGAAGTTGTTCGATTCAGCTATGGACGTTGTATCACAAGGAGGAGTAAGGCGCGGTGCTTTTGCTGCTTATTTAGATATAGACCATCCCGATGCCGAAGAGTTTCTACAAATTAAAGATGTAGAATTTCCTATTCAGAATCTTTTCTTTGGTATTTGTGTACCTGATTATTGGATGCAAGAAATGATAGATGGTGATGTAGAAAAACGTCGCCTATGGGCTCGTGTCTTGGAGTCTCGCCAGCAAAAAGGGTTACCTTACATTATCTTTACGGATAATGCCAATCGTAATCGCCCTCAAGTGTATAAAGATAAAGATATGCTCATTCGTTCAAGTAACTTGTGCAGTGAGATTATGTTACCTTCTAGTGAAGATGAATCGTTTATTTGCTGTCTTTCTTCTATGAACTTAGAGCTCTTTGATGAGTGGAAAGATACCAAAGCAGTAAAGTTAGCGGTATTCTTTTTAGATGCGGTACTTTCAGAGTTTATAGAAAAAACAAAGGGTAATTACTATTTACAGGCAGCTCGCAATTTTGCTATTCGTCACCGTGCTTTAGGTTTGGGTGTGTTAGGATATCATTCTTACTTGCAACGTAATATGATACCTTTTGAGAGCTTTGAGGCAACTCAGTTCAATGCCCGCGCTTTTAGATACATTCGTGAAGAAGCTGATAAGGCAACTAAAGAGTTAGCTCATATTTATGGAGAACCAGAAATTTTAAAAGGATATGGTAGACGAAATACTACCACTATGGCAATCGCTCCTACCACTTCTAGCTCGGCTATTTTAGGACAGGTATCACCAGGTATCGAGCCTTATTCGAGTAATTACTATAAAGTAGGGCTTTCTAAAGGGAACTTTATGCGCAAAAATAAGTATCTCACTCAACTTTTGGAGGAAAAAGGTCTTAATAATGAAGAGGTATGGCGTTCTATTCGTTTGAATAATGGCTCTGTACAACACTTGCAAGAGTTATCTCAATTAGAGAAGAATGTGTTTAAAACTTTTAAAGAGATTTCACCGATGGAAATTATATCACAAGCGGCACAGCGTCAAGCGTACATTGACCAAACGCAGAGTTTGAACTTAAATATTCCTTCAGCAATGCCTATCCGAGATGTGAATAAAGTGCTTATTGAGGCTTGGAAATTAGGAGTTAAAAGTTTGTACTATCAGCGCAGTCAATCAGTAGCAAAAGAAATGATGATGAATTTTGTAAACTGTAGTAGTTGCGAAGCTTAATACATTTGATTATAAAGCCTTAGAGATTAAATAACATATTGTATAATATAAAATAAGTCCGATATTTATATCGGACTTATTTTGTTTTCCATATTATTCTTCTTTACGCGGTGCGTTCAAATTCTTTAAGTACATCTACTAATACTTGTACACTTTCTAAAGGCAAAGCGTTGTAGATAGAAGCGCGATAACCTCCCACACTGCGGTGTCCTTTTATTCCACTGATATTGGCTTCTTTACACAAAGCGTCAAAGCGTTCTTTGGTGCTTTCATCGGTGAGGTTGAACACTACATTCATTAGGGAGCGGTCTTCTTTGTTGGCATATCCTACTACTAACGAATTGCGGTCGATTTCTCCGTAAAGCAAATCGGCTTTAGCTCGGTTGCGTTTACCTAAGGCTTGTAATCCACCTTGTGCTTGTATCCATTCGAGTACTAATAGGTTTACATATACTGCAAAAGTAGAAGGTGTATTGAACATACTATCGTTTTTAATATGCAACTGATAGTCCATCATCGAAGGCAGTTTCCTACTTACCTTGCCCAATAAATCCTTCTTCACAATCACTAAGGTAGAGCCTGAAGCTCCTAAATTCTTCTGTGAACCCGCATAAATCAAACTAAACTGCTTGTAATCTAACGGACGTGAGAAAATATCAGAACTCATATCGGCTACCAAAGGGACGCTCGTTTGAGGTAAACTGTGGTACTCGGTACCGTAAATCGTATTATTGGTAGTGATGTGCAGATAATCGATATCAGTAGGGACAGTCACATTTTTTGGAATATACTTATACCCATCGGCTTTAGAGGAGGCTATCACTTCAGCATTACCAAAGAGAGCAGCTTCCTTTTGTGCTTTGTTAGCCCAAGTACCTGTATCTATATAAGCAGCTTTGGTTTCGAGGAGGTTGTATGGCACCATCAAAAATTGCATACTAGCTCCTCCTTGCAAGAAGAGTGTAGTGTACGAATCGTCCAATCCAGCGATTTCCAATGCCAATGCACGGGCGCGTTCTATCACACGTACAAACTCTGGACTGCGGTGAGATATTTCTACCACCGATAAGCCAGTGCCCTCAAAGTCAAGCAAGGCTTCTGAGGCTTTTTGGAATACCTCAGGAGCTAAGATAGAGGGACCTGCGCTAAAATTATGCTTTTTCATTTTCCTTATGCTCTGTTTTATATTTTACGATAAAATCTTCTACTTGGCGTTTCAAGATACGCCATAACTTATCTTGTGCGTATTCGCTCGCCCAAGCCACGTGAGGAGTGTAAATCACACGAGGGTGGTTGGCTATTTTTAGTAGAGGGTCGTTAGCCATTGGTGGTTCTTCTTCAAACACATCGGTAGCAAAGCCCATAATGCGGTTACTTTCAATGGCTTCGTATACTGCTTGAGGATCGACTACTGCCCCACGAGCCATATTGATAAGCAATGGTTTTTTACGCAATTTAGAGATGAATTCTTCATCTACTAAATGCTTAGTCTCAGGAGTAAGCGGACAGTTAAGCGAGATGATATCACTCTGTGCCAATACCTTGTCGAACTCAGTATAGTCTTTACTGCGTGGGGCTTTCCCTTGGCGTTCAGCCCACAGTACTTTCATTCCAAAGACTTCAGCTACTTTACTAATGGCTTTCCCTATGTTGCCTACTCCTATAATTCCTAAGGTTTTGCCGTGCAATTCAAACACCGGTGGCTCAGTAAGGCAAAAACGACCATCTTTTTCCCAAGTACCATCTTCTACACTTGTGTGATAGGTTTTTAGGGCACGCATAGCCGATAGTAACAACAAGAAGAAGTGTTCTGTAACACTTTCAGTAGAGTAACCCGCTACGTTTTTCACTTCTATACCCAAGGCTTTCGCAGCCTCTTTATCAATATTATCCATACCCGTAGCAGTAAGGTGAATGAGCTTAAGGTTAGGCAATTGCCTAAGGATACTCTCATCGAGTTTCACCTTGTTCACGATAGCTATATCAGCAGGTTTGAGACGTTGAACAATTTCATCGGGAGCTGTTTTTTGGAAGGCTACCCATTGGGCTATCCCTTTTGGGATATCTACATCTATGCGCTCAGAGAGCGTGTTGCGGTCTAAAAATACGGCTTTCATATAATATATTATTAATTCTTTTTTATCTACATAGTTAAGAGAGTAGGGGAGAGCCCTGCTCTTTTTGTTAGAGCGTATACCTTACATACTCTGCCCTCGCATACTTTATCCCTACGTAATGCGATGTAAAACAGAGTTTTTAATTAACCGTTAATCATTAATCATTAAATTCTGATACCAGCAGGAAGTATGTCTTTACACTCCTTATTACGTTTAAAAAAAGCAATAGCCACAGGGCAAACGGGCACTACTCTATATTTTTTCTCAGCTACTAAGGCTATTACCCCTTTAAAGAATTCATCAATGAGCGCTTCGTCCGTCGTTTCAGGTAGCAATGTTTTGGTAAAGAATATCTTACGCTCCTGAATAGCGTATTCTACAAAGGCAAGTTCACCGTTGATTTTGGCTTGGTATTGACGTGAAAATTCGCTGTCTATTACTTCCATTGTACTATGTTTTTAATTAGTAATATTCGTTATTTGACAAAAATGTTGTACTTTTGCTTCTGTCTAGATAAGAGATAAGAAGTAAGAAATGAGCGTTATACCTCATTCACATACCTAACTATCGTTAGTTTTTACTTTTTACCTATAACCTGTTACTCATTTAAAATTTGGTGCAAAGTTACTTATTTTTCGTAAAAAAGCAATATCAAATGAATATAAAAGATAATCTTTCTATTTATTTAATGCCTGGAATGGCTGCCAGCCCTAAGATTTTCGAGCGTTTGCAATTCCCCAACAATTTCCGTGTGCACTTACTCGACTGGATTACTCCCGAAAAAGAAGAAAGTCTAGCACACTATGCAGGACGTATTGCAGTAGCAATTACCGAGCCTTCTCCTGTGCTCTTAGGGGTGTCATTTGGAGGAATTATTGTACAAGAGATAGCCCAACAACTGAACGATTATCGAAAAATAGTCCTCATTTCCAGCGTAAAAACACAGTACGAACTGCCTAAAAAAATGCTTTTGGCACGTTATACAAACCTGCATAAGTTATTGCCCACTCGTACTATCAGCGATTTGGAGTTTTGGAAAAGATTTTCTTTTTCTGAACTGATGACCAAACGAATAGCTCTATACGAGAAATATATAGGAATGCGCTCTCCAGCCTATCTCGATTGGTCAATAGACCGCATAGTGAATTGGCAACAAAAAGAACCTTTACCCCACACAGTTCACATTCACGGAGATAAAGATCCTGTTTTTCCTATTCAGTATATAAAAAATGCTATTGTAGTAAAAAATGGTACTCATATTATGATTATCAATCGGTATAAATGGTTCAATGAAAACCTTTTAAATATATTGCAGTCAAATTAGAAAAGTACAAGATTAAAAGAGTCTTGCTATTTTTTCTGCAAACGAATCTAAACATAGATGTCTAATATTCAATATTCAAATAACTTTTCTTTGCCTTAGGTTCGTTATTCCTTCGTTCATCGTTCGTCTTTTGTTCGTTGTAGAGCCACTGTAGAGCCACTGTAGAGCCACTGTAGAGCCACTGTAGACCCACTGTAGAGCCACTCTAGAACCTCTTGTTGTTTGTCTTATAATTATTTATCTGTATAGCTTGTCCCGTCATTCGTCTCTCGTCATTAGTTTGATATTATTGGCATTACGGTATTAGCGAATCTATATTTTTTTCTTTTCTCTTTTCACTTTCCACTTTTTTTTATACCTTTGCCCCGTTTTTAGTGAAAATGGCAATATCTCTCATTCAAAAATACAATGTAGCTGGGCCTCGCTATACTAGCTATCCTACTGTTCCCTATTGGGATAGTAGTACTTTTTCTACTGAAAAATGGTTGGAGAGCTTACGAAAATCCTATGCTGAGAGCAATAGTACTGAAGGGATTAGCCTATACATTCATTTGCCTTTCTGTGAGAGTCTTTGTACTTTCTGTGGTTGTCATAAACGCATTACTAAGCGTCACGAAATGGAAGCTCCTTATATAGAGGCAATACTTAAAGAATGGCAGTTATACACTAATTTTTTGGAAGAACGCCCTCGTATTAAGGAAATACACTTAGGGGGAGGTACACCTACCTTTTTTGAACCTTTGCAGTTGCGCTGTTTGATAGAAGGTATTTTTGAACGTGCTGATAAAGCTGATGCTCACGAATTTAGTTTTGAAGGTCATCCTAATAATACCACTGAAACTCATCTACAAACGCTTTACGACTTAGGTTTTAGGCGTGTGAGTTATGGTGTACAAGATTATTCGCCTAAGGTACAAAAAGCCATTCACCGCATTCAACCTTTTGAGAATGTACAGCGTGTTACCCAGCAAGCCAGAGCTATCGGCTATACCTCTGTAAGCCACGATTTGGTCTTTGGTTTGCCGTTTCAAACCTTAGACGATGTACTCTTCACCATTGATAGGAGTAACACTCTTCGTCCCGACCGTATTGCTTTTTATAGCTATGCGCACGTACCTTGGATAAAAGGCAGTGGACAACGTGGTTTTAAAGATGAAGATGTGCCCACAGGCGAAGTAAAACGAGAGCTGTATGAAGTAGGAAAACAATACTTATTGAAAGCAGGATATGCCGAAATAGGAATGGATCACTTTGCTTTACCTACTGATAGTATGTATAAGGCTTTCAAAAATCATCAATTGCATCGTAACTTTATGGGCTATACAGCCTCCAAAACGCAAGTGATGATAGGCTTAGGAATGTCTTCTATCAGCGATAGTTGGTACGGTTTTGCCCAAAACGAGAAAGATTTAGATGCTTATTATGCACGTCTTGAGAAGAATGAAATACCCGTGTGTAAAGGGCATATTCTCAATAAAGAAGATTTAATTATTAGGCGTCATATTCTCAACTTGATGTGTCAGTTTAGTACTTCTTGGAACGACGAATCTCTTCAGTTTCCTGAAATAGCAGAAGTAATGGCACATCTACAAGAGATGCAAAACGATGGTTTACTGCATATAGCAGGTAATCATATAGAAGTCCCCGATGAGGGAAAACCTTTTATTAGAAATATCTGTATGGCTTTTGATTTGCACTTGCAACGCAAAATGCCTAATACCAAAATATTTAGTATGACTGTGTAAAGTTATACTTAACCATCATAGTGATTGAGTTTTTTAGTTAGTGATGAAAAGGGACAGTTGTGAAATTCGTCCCTTTTCTTTTTGTATTTCCGAAAAAAGTATTATTTTTGCCCCGAATTAAGTAACAAATTATTTTTATAAACTTAAAATGAATCATTATGGGATTTTTAAAAGAATTTAAAGAATTTGCCGTAAAAGGTAACGTAGTCGATTTAGCCATCGGGGTTATCATCGGGGCTGCTTTTGGTGCTATTGTATCATCATTAGTGTCTGATGTTATTACCCCTTTGTTATTAACACCTGCTTTGAAAGCTACGGGTGCTGAACACTTAGAAGGTTTGGTATGGAATGGAGTAGCTTATGGTAAGTTTCTTGCCGCTGTAATTAACTTCTTCTGTATTGCACTTGTATTGTTTATGCTTCTAAAAGGTATCAACAAGCTAAACAAACAGAAAAAAGAAGAAGAGGCTCCTGCTACACCAGCTGGTCCTACTCAAGAAGAGTTACTTACTGAGATTAGAGATTTATTGAAAAATAAATAAGAAGAATTTCGTGTAACCGCAACACTACACATTTCAACAATTGTTTAACTAAACCACGCTATATAAGGCGTGGTTTTCTATTTCAGAAGAATTATCTTATCCGTTAAGAGCGTTTACATTAATATAAGGGTTTTGTAGCTTATCTTTCAAGATGACTTCAATTCCCTTTTTTAAGGTTAGGGTAGAGGAGGGGCAACCACTACAAGCTCCTTGCAGTATTACCTCTACGTAATGCGTTTCTGGATTGTACGAAATAAACTGAATATTTCCTCCATCAGAGGCTACAGCAGGCTTTACAAACTCATCTATAATAGCTACAATTTGTTTTGATACCTCATCGTTAGTAACCATAGAGAGTAGGCGTTCTTGTATTGCTTGCTGATGTCGTTTAATTTCAGAAGAAGAAATAAGTATGTGTCCTTCTGAAAGATAATTCTTAATGAATTCTCGTATATTAGAAGTAACCATTGCCCACTCTTTGTTATCTTTTTTAGTAACTGAAATATAGTTATCATCAAAAAATACCTCCTCAATAAAAGGAAACTGAGTAAAAAGAGCTTTAGCCATAGGAGCCTCATCAGTTTCCTCTATATGCTTATATTCTATAATGGTAGGAACAAGACGTTTATTGGCTACAAACTTCATTACCGAAGGGTTAGGTGTTGTTTCAGCATATATAGAAATAACCTTCTTTTGTTCACCCTCAGTACTTACAATTTCTCTCCCTGACTGTAAATAAAATAACACTTGCTGTGCTACTTCTTCTTGTACGTCTTTCCATTCTATAATTGGAAATCGTTTCAATGCAATAAAATTACTCGAGATATATACTGTCTTTACAAAAGGAAGGTAAAACAGCTCTTTTGCTAAGGGTGAGTTTTTAGCTTCATCAATATTTTTATACTCGTAACTACCTTTTACTAAGGCTTTATTCGCCTCTAATTTAATAATATCAGGACTCGAAGTAGGCTGTACAGATAGAGTAATATCAGTCATTTATTTTTTAGATTTAAGAAGAAAAGTTAAGAGTCTTTTCTACCAAAGTCTGCAGGATTTTCGCCCCACGCTTTGGTTTCCCATTTGAGAATACGATTAGGGTAAGTGTTTTCTTGTAGCCATTTTTCAGCACGAGTTATTAGTTCAAATATTTTTGCATTATCAGCTGTCTTTCCAAGCTTAGTTTTACATACTTTTTGTTGTACCCAGCGCATTGCTATTTCACTATCCGAATAAATAGGCATCGTAAGATTGCGTTGTTTTAAGAATGCCAAAGCGTGTACTATAGCCAAAAACTCCCCTATGTTATTGGTGCCATCTTTCATAGGTGTGAGCCTAAAAATCTCGGCTTGTGTTTCAGTATCTACCCCCCGATATTCCATTATACCAGGGTTACCGCTACAAGCAGCATCTACCGCAATAGAAGGCAAAATAGGCTTCCCAATAAGTTTTAATGCGCCTGATGAAAGAGCAGGCTCTTCTATCTTTTTACCTTTATACGTTTCATAATTCCCTGCATAGGCTTTTTGTGCCATTTCTTCTGTAGGAAAACTTTTGTATTTAGCATTCGGAAAATTATTAACAGCCTTCTTACATTCAGCCCACGAGGTAAAGACCCCCGTTTGGTGTCCCTCCCATACTACATAATACTTCTTTGCCATCTCACAAAATAAATAGGATTGCCAAAAAGAATATAACAGCTACTATTGCTACAATAACAATATTGCTATTTTCTTTTTTAATAATAGTTTAAAAAACATCTCCTTCTTTTAGCTTCTCAGCATTTTCAGCCAATTGAAGTTCATCGATAAGACGTTGTACATCACCATTGATAACATTTTGCAAATCATAAAGGGTAAGACCTATGCGGTGGTCGGTTACGCGTCCTTGCGGATAGTTATAAGTGCGTATTTTAGCTGAGCGGTCACCACTGGAAACCATTGATTTCCTACGAGCAGAATCAGCTTCCATCTTCTTTGCTAGCTCCATTTCGTACAAACGTGAACGCAATACTTTAAGCGCCTTTTCAAGATTCTTGTGTTGCGATTTCTCATCTTGGCAACGTACTTCAATGCCTGTAGGAATATGTTGCAACTGAATAGCCGAATAGGTTGTATTCACCGACTGTCCTCCGGGTCCCGTAGAAGTAGTACGAATGATTTTCACATCAGCCATATCAAGTTCCACATCAAATTCTTCTGCTTCTGGCAATACAATTACAGTTGCTGCCGAAGTATGTACACGCCCTTGTGTCTCTGTTTGAGGCACTCGTTGTACACGATGTACTCCTGCTTCAAATTTTAAGGTACCATATACATTGTCACCCGTTACTTCAAAGATAATTTCTTTATACCCGCCAGCAGTTCCTTCATTAAAGTCCATTACTGAGGTACTCCAGCCTTTACTTTGGCAGTATTTGGTGTACATACGGTATAGGTCGCCTGCAAAGATTGAAGCCTCGTCACCACCTGTTCCTGCACGAATTTCCATTACCGCATTCTTAGCATCTTCGGGGTCTTTTGGGATGAGCATATATTTGATTTCTTCTTCTAACTGAGGTAAACGCTCTTTGCTTTCCTCTAATTGTAACTTTGCCATTTCCACCATTTCGGCATCACTGCCATCAGCAATAATTTCCTCAGCTTCTTGTAGGTTTCCAGTTACGTTTATAAACTCATCACGCTTATCCATCAGCTCTTTAAGGTCTTTATATTCCTTGTTGAGTTGGATATAGCGCTTTTGGTCTGCAATAATATCAGGTTGAATGATTAAGTCCGAAACTTCGTCGAAACGTTGTTTTACGATATTTAATTTGTCGAGCATTTTTTATCTTTAAATTCTATTTGGGGTGCAAAAGTAGTAATAATATTAGTAAAAAACAAAAATAAAAGGCTGTTCTTAAATGAACAGCCTTTTGAATATGGTTATCTAAATAATTACAATTTAGGAGCTCCAGCAAGGACGTCAGCACTTGCACCTTCAGCGAATTTTTTGTCTTTGAAGTTTTGTACAAATGATTCAGCCAATTCTCTCAGTTTAGCACTGAATTGTGCTTTGTCACTCCAAGTATTTTCTGGGTTCAAGATGCTTTGGTCTGATACACCTTCACAAGATTGAGGTACTTTGAAGCCAAAGATAGGTAATTCTTTGTACTCAACATTGTTAAGTTTGCCGGTAAGAGCCGCAGTGATAAGAGCACGAGTATCTTTCAAGCTACATCTTTTCATTTTTCCGTTGTAACCAGTGTTTACCAACCATACGTTTACGCCAGTTTCTTTGATTTTCTCAGCCAAACGTTTTCCGTATTCAGCTGGGTGAAGTGGCATAAAGGCAGCACCGAAACAAGCAGAGAAAGTTTTTTGAGGGGTAGTGATACCTACCTCAGTACCGGCTACTTTTGAAGTATAACCAGAAACGAATTGGTAAGCAGCTTGTTCAGGAGTCAATTTAGAGATTGGAGGCAATACACCATAAGCATCAAAAGTAAGGAAGAAGATGTTCTTAGGATTGTGTCCTATAGAACCTGGCTGGATATTTGCGATGTAGTAAATAGGATAAGAAACACGAGTGTTTTCAGTGATATCAGTGCGAGAGAAATCAACTACACCTTTATCATCCATAATTACGTTTTCAAGGATAGCACCTTTCTTAATAGCTCCAAAGATTTCAGGTTCTTTTTCAGCAGTAAGGTCTACTACTTTAGCATAGCAACCACCTTCAAAGTTGAATACCGTATTTTCAGGAGTCCAACCGTGTTCGTCGTCACCAATTAAATGACGGTTAGGGTCAGCTGAAAGAGTAGTTTTACCAGTACCTGATAAGCCGAAGAAGATAGCAGTATCACCACCTTTACCTACGTTAGCTGAACAGTGCATTGGCATAGTGTTGCGGAACACAGGCAATTCAAAGTTCATAGCTGAGAAGATACCTTTTTTAATTTCTCCGGTATAACCTGTACCACCAATCAAAGCAATTTTTTTGGTGAAGTTCAAGATAGCGAAGTTAGCTTGACGAGTACCATCTACAGCAGGGTCAGCTTCAAAACCAGGTGCATTTACTACCAACCAATCTTCTTTGAAAGAAGGAAGTTCGCTATCATCTATACGCAAGAACATATTGTAAGCAAAAAGGTTGCTCCAAGGAAGCTCAGTAATGGTACGAATGTTAGTACGGTATTTAGGATCTGCACAAACATAACCATCGTGAACGTAGATTTCTTTGTTAGATAAGTAAGCTACTACTTTTTCATATAGTTTGTCAAATTTTGCAGGTTCAAAAGGAATGTTAATACTTCCCCACCATACGCGATCTTTGGTGATATCATCTTTTACGATGAAACGGTCTTTAGGAGAACGCCCTGTAAATTTACCTGTTTTAATAGCAATAGCTCCTGAAGAAGCTTCAACGCCTAATTTTTTATCCAAAGTTTCTTGTTGTAGTTCGTCAGCAGTTAACTGATAACGAACATTAGCGTTCTTAATTCCGTATTTATCAACGGAAAGTGTTTTTGGTTTACTCATAATGTCTTAAATTTGATATTAATTTAACAATTCTTTTTTATCTAATAGCAATATAAAATTGCCTCAATTTTTGAGAGGTCTCTCAAAAACCGGTGCAAATGTACAAATTAATTTTGATACTGAAAAATATTTTTTAATGTTTTTTTGAAGTTATTTTTACGAGTATTTATAACAACTCTATATACTCCTTATTTACCTGTATTTTCAAGCTCTAATAAAAGATTTTTAGGTTTTATAATAACACTCTAAATCATCTTATCTTTACTTTATTTCCATTTATCCTTCGTTTATTCTTTATTTGCCTCTGTGGCTCGCACTATCATTTATTTGTTCCTTATTCGTCATCTATTCGTCTTTTCTCTATCTGCCCGTGCGACTCGCACCATCATTTATTCGTTCTTTATTCGTTCTTTATTCGTTCTTTATTCGTTCTTTATTCGTTCTTTATTCGTTCTTTATTCGTTCTTTATTCGTTTTTTCTCTATCTGCCCGTGCGGCTCGCACCGTCATTTGTTCGTCATTTGTTCGTCATTTGTTCGTCATTTGTTCGTCATTTGTTCGTCATTTGTTTATCTGCCTGTGCGGCTCGCACCTGTCCGTGTGACTCACACCGTTTTCACTAAAAAAAGTGTCTGAGAAATTATAGCTAACTCTCAGACACTTTATTTAATCTAACTTACTTATTTTATTATAGGTTAAATGTAAAAAACTTCTCATATTAATTCGCTACTTCACTAATAAATTTCAATCGGTAGATTCTTAGTTCATCATCTTCGTAATCACCAGCAAACTCTTTAGAGGCTAACGATATTTTGTCGCTTTCAGCTTCCATAAAGTATTCGTGAAGCTCTTCTTGTTGCTCTTCATCAAAGATTTCATTCACCCAATAATCGATATTTAGCTTGGTACCGCTGTATACTATTTGTTCCATTTCTTTGAGAAATTCGTCCATCTCCAACCCTTTGGCTTGGGCGATGTCGGGCAATGGCAATTTGCGGTCTATATTCTGAATGATAAACAATTTCAAAGCTGAGTTAGATCCGGTAGTTTTTACTATTAAATCCTCAGCGCGTACAATGTCATTCTCTTCTACGTAACGCTCAATGAGCTTTACAAACTCACTACCATATTTCTTAGCCTTGCCTTCCCCTATACCGTGTACATTAGTAAGTTCCTGAATAGTAATAGGGTATTTGAGAGCCATATCTTCTAGCGAAGGGTCTTGGAATACCACAAACGGAGGTACTCCTTTTTGTTTGGCTACTTTCTTACGCAAATCTTTGAGCATTTCAAGAAGTACAGGGTCGGCTGCTACGGCATTAGCACTGTTGATATCTTCGGGTTCTTCTTCATAACTGTGGTCTTCAGTCATCATAAATGAAGGTACATCTTTTAAAAACTCTTTTCCTTTGTCGGTGATAAACATCACTCCGTAAGTTTCTATATCTTTACGTATGAGTCCGTTTACCATTACCTGACGGAGGAGTGCCATCCAGTAAGCATCGTCTTTTTCCTTCCCAATGCCAAAGAACTCTTGTTCGTCAATACGGTGTGCTTTGATAATAGCACTCACTTTTCCAATAAGCGTATTTACAATCTCTTTAGCTTTAAATTTCTGTTTGGTAGCAATAATTACGTTTAGTAATTTCACCACATCGTCTTTGGCTTCTTTCTTTTCTTTAGGGAAACGCACATTATCGTCCATATTAGCACCTTCACCATTCACTTCGTCAAACTCTTCACCAAAGTAATGTAAGATAAATTTACGGCGCGAACTAGACGTTTCGGCATAGGCTACAATATCTTGCAAGAGTGCTTGTCCTATTTCTTGCTCAGCTATAGGTTTACCTATCATAAATTTTTCCAGCTTCTCTACATCTTTATAAGAATAGAAAGCCAAGCAATGCCCTTCACCACCATCACGACCGGCACGTCCGGTTTCTTGATAGTAACTTTCTATACTTTTAGGAATATCGTGGTGAATTACAAAGCGCACATCGGGTTTGTCAATACCCATACCAAAAGCAATAGTTGCAACTACCACATCTACTTCTTCCATCAAGAACATATCTTGGTGTTTGGCGCGTGTTTTGGCATCTAATCCTGCGTGATAAGGCACTGCCGAAATGCCGTTTACTTGCAAGGTTTGCGCGAGGTCTTCCACCTTTTTACGGCTAAGACAGTATATAATCCCTGATTTTTTACTGTTCTGTTTCACAAAACGAATGATATCGGCATCTACATTTTTAGTTTTAGGGCGTACCTCGTAATACAAGTTTGGGCGGTTGAACGACGACTTAAACACGTTAGCCTCCTGCATTCCTAAGTTCTTCAAAATGTCTTCTTGTACCTTAGGAGTAGCCGTAGCAGTAAGCGCTACAATAGGTATATTACTGCCCAAACGCTCGATAATGGTTCTAATATTGCGGTACTCAGGACGGAAATCGTGTCCCCATTCCGAGATACAGTGCGCCTCATCTACCGCTACAAAGGAAATAGGTACTGTTTTGAGAAAGTTAGCATATTCCTCTTTGATAAGCGACTCGGGGGCGACGTATAGCAACTTAGTCTTACCTGCACTGATGTCTTCCATTACCTCTCGAATTTCATTTTTAGTAAGCGAAGAGTTTAGCACGTGGGCAATACTATCAGTTGACGAAATACCACGCATAGCATCTACTTGGTTTTTCATCAAAGCGATAAGCGGAGAGATAACAATAGCAGTCCCCTCCAAGACTAAGGCAGGTAATTGGTAACACAATGATTTACCACCACCTGTAGGCATAATAACAAAGGTGTTCTCTTTATTAATTACGCTGGTAATAATTTCTTCTTGATGCCCTTTAAACGCTTCAAACCCAAAGTAGTGTTTCAGGGCATTGTGTAAATCATCTTTTGTCATTTCCATATTAAAAAATCTTCTGTTTTAGTGTTGAGTTTTTCTGTTATTACATTCAATTTACAAATATACGACATTTTTCTAAACCACAAAAATTTTTGATAAAAAAATATTGTCACACTTATAAATTTTCTTTTATAAAGCTACTAATGGGAAAAGCCTATATGGCTCCCAAAATGCGAGCTTTGTCAGAGCTTGACTTTTCCAAATATGAAATTTTCTCATTCGATAAACTTAATTCTACGTGTTTAAAACGGCATTTAGAGAGTTAGGGGAGAAGGCGAAAAGAAAAAATACATCCTTATATTTTTTACTTTTACAATATTATAAAGGGAGTAAAGAGGATAAAATTTGCATTGTATTTTTCACAATAAGAAACCGATACTCTTGAAAATATGATAATTGTTACTAACTTTTATTGCCCCCTATAGTGGTAATATCATATTATTTTTGTATTTTTGCACGCTGAAAAATCATTAAGAATAAAGATTATTGTTAAAGACTTTTTAAATCTCAAATTCTTACCTCTTAACTATAAAAATGTACGCACTATTCAAAAAAGAAATCCGTTATTTCTTCACTTCGCCCATTGGTTTTACTATCATTGGGCTCTTTATCGTGCTCAACGGCTTGTTCCTATGGGTCTTTAAAACAGATTACAACATTTTCAATGCTGGTTTCGCCGATATGTTGCCTTTTTTTAGGCTTTCGTCTTGGGTTTTTGTCTTTTTAGTACCCGCTCTTACGATGAGAAGCATCTCCGAGGAGAAAAAAAGCGGTATGTTAGCCCTTTTGTTCACCAAACCGGTCAGCACCCTGCAAATGGTGCTCGGCAAGTACTTGGGTATTCTCTTCTTACTCTTTGTAATCCTTTTGCCGTCAGCCCTGTACGTCTATATGGTATGGGTGTTGGGCAACCCCGTAGGCAACTTAGATATAGCTGGCACTGTAGGGTCTTACATTGCCTTGTTTTTGCTGGTAGCCACTTTTGCCTCAGTAGGCTTATGGGCGTCGTCTATAAGTAGTAACCAAATCATTTCCTTTGTGTTAGCGGCCTTTCTGTGCTTCTTTTTCTTCTTTGGTATCGACCAACTTATTGCCTTTGTAGCCCCCGAAGATTTTGGTGGGGTAGGCTTCCAAACGCATTTCGATGCTATCAGTAGGGGAGTGCTTGACACCCGAAATATCGTGTATTTCCTCTCTGTTATCTCATTTTTCATATATCTCACTACCTTATCACTCAAAGCCTACAAACGATGAAAAAACTCTTTCAAAACTCTATTAGCAAGGTAGTTATAGCCTTAGTTTGCCTCCTTGCAATTAATTATATAGCCAAACAATGGCACACGCGGATAGACCTCACTCAAGACAAACGTTATACGCTCTCTGAGGTGAGCAAGAAAACACTTGCTAAAATACAGAATCCTATCGTGATTGATGTATTGCTCAAAGGCAATATCCCTACCGAATTTAAGAAATTACAGACTGAAACAATTCAGTTATTAGACGAGTATGCTGTTGCCAATAACAACATTATCGTCAATTTTGTAAATCCATTAGAAGGGGAGGAGCACCCCGAAAGTGTGATTCAAGAACTGATAAATAATGGCTATCAGCCCCTGCAAATCACCCAAAATGAAGCGGGAAAATCTTCTATTGAGTATATTTTCCCTTGGGCAGTGATTAGCGATGGCAAGAAGAGTGAGCGCGTTCGTCTCTTTGTGAACAAACTCGGCTCTACCGACCAAGAGCAGGTACAGAACTCAGTACAGAAATTGGAATACAATTTTACCGATGCGCTCTATAAGTTTGCTTTAGATAAAAAGAAGAAAATCGCAGTGCTCAGAAGTAATGGTGCTTTAAAAGATATCTATATGGCCGACTTCCTCAAAACAGCGCGCGAATACTACTTTATAGCACCTTTCACCCTCGATTCAGTGGCTACTAACCCCGAGAAGACTCTACACGACCTCGAAAAATTCGATTTACTACTCGTACCTAAGCCTACTGAGCCTTTCACCGATGCCCAAAAGCAGGTCGTAGACCAGTATATAATGAATGGCGGTCGTGCTCTATGGCTGATTGACAATGTAGCGGTTTCCTTAGAAGATATGTACAAAACAGGTGGAATGACAATGGCAATGCCCGTCAATCTAAACCTTACTGATATGTTTTTCCAATATGGTTTCCGTATCAATTACACTTTGGTAAACGATTTGTACTTTTCTGAAATCATTGTAGCCACAGGCGATGGCTCTCAAACCCGTTATATGCCTATTCCTTGGGTGTATAATCCACTGGTGATTTCAGGCAATAATCACCTTATCAACAATCATTTAGATGCAGTGAGGTTTCAGTTTGCCAATAGCATCGATACGCTGAAAAACGGAGTGAAGAAAACAGTGCTTCTCGCCAGTTCACCTTTCTCAAAAGCCGATGGTACCCCTCGCGAAATCAATTTGCGCTTCGACCCCAATAACCAGAATAAAGAAGCCTACAAACACGGAAATATTCCCTTAGCAGTGCTTTTGGAAGGAGAGTTTAACTCAGTTTATAAAAATCGTATTCGCCCCATAAGCCTCAAAGAAAAATCCGATAGAAGCAAACCTACCAAAATGTTGGTAGTAGCCGATGGCGATATTATCAAAAACGATATAGATAGCAAAAATAATATTCCCTTAGAACTCGGTTTTGATAAATGGACAAGCAAATATTATGACAATAAATCCTTCTTGCAGAATGCTTTAAACTATCTTTTAGACGATACTGAGTTTTTGAGTTTGCGCAATAAGAAAGTTCAATTAGCTTTCTTAGACAAACAAAAAGTAGCTGAAAGTGTCAGCAGTTGGCAAATAAAAGTATTTGTGTATCCATTATTGCTTTTGATATTGGTAATGCTTTCAGTATTATATTTTTATAGGAAGAAGAACATAAGAAGAGAATAAAATGAAAAGAGTAGTAGTAGGACTTAGTGGGGGAGTAGATAGTAGCGTAGCTGCCTATTTGTTAAAAGAACAAGGCTATGAGGTAATAGGCCTTTTTATGAAGAATTGGCACGATGATTCAGTTACTATTTCCGACGAATGTCCTTGGTTAGAAGATAGTAACGATGCGCTTTTAGTAGCCGAAAAGCTCGGTATTCCATTCCAAACAGTGGATATGAGTGAACCCTACAAAGCCCGTATTGTCGATTATATGTTCAATGAATACGAACACGGCAGAACGCCCAATCCCGATGTGTTGTGTAATCGCGAAATCAAGTTTGATGTCTTTATGAAGCTCGCCCTTAGTTTAGGTGCCGATTACGTAGCAACGGGACACTATTGTCGCAAAGAAGAAATAGAGATAAATGGTGAAAAAATCTACCGATTACTATCCGGGAAAGATGAAAATAAAGATCAATCGTATTTCCTATGTCAGCTTTCACAAGACCAACTTAGTAAATCACTTTTCCCTATTGGAGAATTGCAGAAATCGGAAGTAAGAGCCATTGCCAAAGCTCAAGATTTGATAACCGCTGATAAAAAAGATTCTCAGGGACTTTGCTTTGTAGGAAAAGTACGTTTACCCGAGTTTCTACAACAAAAGCTACAACCCAAACAAGGCGATATTATTGAAATCTCCAATGATTGGAAAGGATATACTGACTTTGATATGCCACGTACTTTTGAAACTTATGAAGGTGAATTGGAGTATTTGTCACAACGTTTTGTGTATCAACCCGA
The DNA here is from genome assembly GCF_051417515.1 of Capnocytophaga sp. G1920. Taxonomy (NCBI): domain Bacteria; kingdom Pseudomonadati; phylum Bacteroidota; class Flavobacteriia; order Flavobacteriales; family Flavobacteriaceae; genus Capnocytophaga; species Capnocytophaga sp. G1920. The sequence goes on along the minus strand of NZ_JBPRKH010000007.1, from coordinate 44,605 downwards.
AGACGGTAAAAAAGTAGGTATCCATCAGGGGGCTCATTATTTTACCAAAGGGCAACGCAAGGGCTTAAATGTGGGAGGAACCAAAGAACCTTTGTTCATCATAGAAACTGATATTGAGAAGAATATCATCTATACAGGACAAGGACACACACATCGCGGATTGTTCCGCAGTGCTTTGTTTATCGCAACCCCTGATGAACATTGGATTCGAGAAGATTTGGCATTAAAAGTATATGAATCGAAAGAGTTTATGGTACGTATACGCTATCGTCAGCCATTACAGAAAGCGGTTTTATATAAAGTCGAAAACGGTTTGTATATTCATTTTTCAGAACCCCAAAGTGCTATTACTGAGGGACAATTTGCTGCCTGGTACAGCGGAGATGAATTAGTGGGTAGCGGTGTTATTTCATAGAAAAAACACCTATTGTAAAATGGTTATAATGTATATTATGTCAAATAACAGATAGGGAAAAAGATATGAGAAAGGTACTTATCATCACTTATTATTGGGCGCCTGCTGGCGGACCTGGTGTACAACGTTGGTTAAAATTCGTGAAATATTTACGAGATTTTAATATAGAACCTATTGTATATATTCCTGAAAACCCAACTTATCCCATCATTGATAATGAAATAGGAAACGATTTGCCTACCGATATACAAATTATCAAACATCCTATATGGGAACCTTATGCTTGGGCTTCGTTATTCTCTAAAAAGAAAACCCAAAAAATTAGTTCAGGTATCATTCCGCGTAAAAAAGTTTCTATTTTAGATAAAGTATTACTTTGGATACGTGGTAACTTCTTCATTCCCGATGCTCGCAAATTCTGGGTAAAACCTTCTGTAAAGTATCTGAATAAGTTTATAAAAGAAAAACAGATAGAAACTATTATCACTACTTCGCCTCCCCACAGCATACACCTTATAGGTTATGAGTTAAAGAAACAAATTCCTCACCTCAAATGGATTAGCGATTTCCGCGACCCGTGGACAACTATTGGTTATTACAAAGATTTACACCTTACTAAATGGGCAGATAAACGTCAGCATTATTGGGAAAAAGAAGTGTTACAACAATCAGACTTGGTGATTACAACAAGTTTCAAGACGCAAAAAGACTTTCGGCAGCTTACCAATACTCCTATTGAGGTAATTACCAATGGTTATGATGAGGAAAAAACAACCACCTCTCCCCTATCTAATAAATTCCTTATTTCGCACATAGGTTCCTTATTATCAGATAGAAACCCCAAAATGCTGTGGAAAATATTAGCCGAATTAATACGCGAAGAACCTCATTTTGCCGAAGATTTCACACTTTGTTTTGCAGGCAAAGTAAGTGAAGAAATCGAAGAAGATATTCGCCATAACGGACTTACACCTTATTATATTAATAAAGGTTATATTAGCCATCAAGAAGCTATTAGTTTGCAAAAGCAATCGCAAGTATTGTTGCTCATCGAAATAGATTCCGAAGAAACACAAGGTATTATTCCGGGTAAACTGTTTGAATATATGATTTCGGGGCGACCTATTCTCGCCATAGGTCCTCATAACTGGGATGTTACACCTATTCTCACTGAAACACAAACAGGTACTTTTGTGGGATATACCGATGCCTCTCAGATGAAAGCCAAAATAGTAGAGTTCTATCATCAATTCCTACATAAAACACTTAAAACCAACCCCAAAGAAGTAGAACAATACAGCCGTAAAGCCCTTACTCAGCGGTTGGCTCAACTGATATGAAAAGTTTTCTTATTTATCACATTTTTTTCTATTAATGAAAGATTTTCTGCGATAAATAATCTTTTTCTTTTGTTTATTAAAAAATAATACATACCTTTGCAGAGAAATCTCAAAAGGTACTTTTTCTGCTTCTTATATAAAAGAAGAGAAAACTATCTGGGGAAAACAATTTTCTATATAGAGAATTAAAAAAACTATCTCAGTAAAACGTTTTCTCATATAGAAAACTAAATAAACTATCTCGGGAAAATGATTCCCTATGTTGGTAACTGAAAAAACTATCTCAGTAAAACGATTTCCTATATAGGAAACAAATAAAATAAGTAATTATCTCATAAAATTTAATTGACAATCTTATGGCAAAGAAAACTTACTCAACTAATTTAGTCGAATCACAAGTGATGATTGACGGGTTAAAAGGTCGTAATGACAAATTGCCTTTGGGTGTGAAAGCCGAAGACATTACTAAGCTCGAAGAGCTCCGAAAGAAGATGGAAACACTCAACAGCGAACAAGAAAAGCTCAAAGCCGATCTCAAAACTAAGACTCAAGAACTTAGTAAAACTATTACCGAAATAGAAAGTAAAGTATCTTTCATTAAAAAACTCATAAAAATTGATATTCCTCAAACACAATGGAAAGAATTTGGTATTGAGGACAAACGATAAAAAGAAATACCTTGTTAGGCAGTGCGTCCCAACAAGGTATTTTTTGTAATGATAAATAGTTAAGAACGAATTACTTTGTATATATAATAATTCGGAAACTATATATAATATCAAACTTATTGAATAGAATTAAATGATGAAAAAGTTATTTTTTTTACTTTGTTTACTGCCTTTTTCAGTAGTAGCACAAAAACTGTGGACATTAAGCGACTGTATTCAGTATGCCAAAGAAAATAACCTATCTATTAAACAATCGGAAATAGATTTGAAAGCCACAGATATTGATAAAATGCAAGGCAAAGCAGGTTTCTTGCCCTCGGTGAATGGCAATGCATCTTATAACTTAAATGAGGGGAAAAATATCAATCCTGTAACCAATCAGTTTGAAAATGCTTTCTTTCAATCGGCGTCAGGAGGAGTAAGCGTAGACCTTACTCTTTTTGCAGGACTACAAAATTGGCGCAAGTTACATCAGGCGGAACTTAATCGTATAGCTTCTCAATATCAGTTAGATAAAATGAAAGACGATATAGTACTGATGATTATCAATGCCTATGCTGAAGTGTTGAGCAATAAAGAACAAATCAAGAACTTGAAAGCACAGTTAGAAATTTCAAAGGAAAGTTTAACGCGTACCCGTGAACTTATTGGTGCAGGTTCTTTACCCAAAGGAGATATTTATGAAGCCGAAGCACAACTGCTCACACAAGAACAGCAAATAATAGCTACCGAAAACGCTCTCTTTATTGCCAAAATGGGTTTGGCACAATTACTTTTGTTAAAAAACTATCGAGATTTTGATATTGCAGATAGTGCTTTTGAGCAACCTTCTGCTGATATTCTCAATAAAACTCCTGAAGAGATTTATGAGCGTGCCAAAGAGGTAATGAACGATGTAAAATTAGCCGAAGCGAATATGCAAGTAGCTCAAAATAGTTTGCGTTTATCACAATCAGCTTATTCACCGCGTCTTTCTGCTCAATGGGGTTATAGTTCACGATGGAGTAAGAATCAATCGCAAGATTTTTGGCAACAACTTGATGCTAATAAAGGTATGTATGCAGGGTTATCGCTTAATATTCCTATTTTTAACGGATTTTCAACTTTAGGAACAGTAAAACGTCAGCGATTAAATTTTCTAAAAAGTCAATTCGCTAAAGAACAAGCAGAACTTACTTCTGAGAAGAACATTTATCAAGCCTATAACGATGCTTCGAATGCTAAAAAGCTATATGAAGCAAGTGAAAAGACGGTACAAGCAAAACAACAGGCGTTTAGTTATGCGCAAGAGCGTCATAATGTAGGTTTAATGAATACTTTTGATTTTAGTCAAGCTAAGTATCAGTATGAGAATGCTCAAAACGATTTTGTTAAAGCCAAATATCAATATATTTTTAAGCTAAAAGTATTAGAATATTATTTTAGTCATTAATACAAAGTCGATGTTTTTTTGTCCAACTTTGGTACTTTCGAACAAGCCTTATTATAGATTATTTTAGATAAAGTAGAACCTTTAGCTTTGTTGTCTACCCAAATACCTGACAATTGGAAAGGTGTAATCAAAGATGCTCGCAACGTTAAGTACAAAAGTCATAAAAAGTAAAATTACTAATTTATCTATATATGAAAAAATGCATACTATTCAGTGCTATAACCTTATTTGTTGTAGGGCTACAAGCACAAAACAAATTCAAAGTAACGCCTGATGAGGCACGCAATGGTTCGTATACTATTAGTCCTACTTTACCTAAGGACGGAATGGTAAAAGCAGGTACGGTTCTTACACTCAAAGCAACTCCTGCCACTGGCTATATTTTTGATAGTGGCTATTACTCTTTACCAGAACAGTGGGGGGCTATGTTTTATGAACAGTCTACACCTGAGTTCAAAGTGAAAGTAGACAAAGATATGAATGTAGGAGCTTGTTTTATACCTAAAAAAGCGGAAGCTAATCTGAAAGTAGTGCAAGATATCGTTTATGCTAAACCGGGAGTAAAACCGCTGAAATACGATGTATATAGTCCTAAAAGTAAGCAAAATCTACCTTGTATCGTAATTATTCACGGAGGTGGATGGAGCTCCAATACTGAATCGGTGATGAGAGGTTTGGCACGCGAACTAGCAAACAGTGGCAGATATGTGGTTTTCAACATTGATTATCGCTGGATAGACAAACTTGACGGAGATAGTACTCCTACTCAATTGCACCAAATTATAGAAGATGTGTATGGTGCTTTGTTACACATTTCTGAAAATGCTGCTAAATACGGAGGCGATAGCAGTAAGTTACTCCTTACGGGCGATAGTGCGGGAGGATATTTATCCGCTTCAGTAGCAAATTTTGTAGAACGTATAGGCGATAGAGGTTTTAATAAAACACAAAGTGTTTACGAGTTTATGCCTACCTATATGCCTAAAGGAAAAACTGTGGCACAAGTGCGCAATGAGTTGGCTAAAGCTATCAAAGCTGCTGCACCCAGCTATGGAGTATTTCGTCCTGAAATGCTCACTCATCGCTTTAAAGACTATCCTTATTTAAATGAAATTGCACCTATCAACAGTATTCCAGAGGCTTCTAAAAGAGCAGTACCCCAATTGTTGTTTAGAGGTTCAGAAGATGAACTTATAAAAGATGAAGAGGTTAAAGCTTACGAACGTGCCCTTTCCAAAGTCGGTCAGAGGGTGGAGTATATACAAGTAGGAGGTGCCAATCACGCTTTCTTCGATTGGAAACCTGATACTAAAACACAAGCAACTTTCAACAAATACGGCAAATACCACGCTCACGAAATGTTGTTGTTCTTTGATTCAGTGTTAGAAGGTCTTAACAAAACAGAAAATTGAAATTAGAAACAATAGCAAAATGTCCGAGAAGTTAACTCTATAACTTCTCGGACATTTTATTATCAAAGTATTAAGAAAACTTATTCTGTGTCTATAAAAACAATAAATGTAAAGGTTTGTAAGGCAATCCGAACCACTCGGAGATGTTGTGATGAGTAATGATTCCGTGATAAGAATAGAGTCCGTTTCTAAAGCCTTTGTCTATTTGTAAAAGGTTTTCTACACCTCCCTCCTCTCCTATTTTCAGTAAGTAAGGTAATAGGATATTGCTGAGCAAAGTTGAAGCTGTATGAGCATAACGGGAAGGTAAATTAGGCACTCCACAATGTACTACTTCGTATTTTGTAAAGGTAAGTTGTTCTAAAGTGGTAAGCTTACTGGTTTCTATACAGCCTCCTATGCCAATACTAGCATCTACTATCACAGCACCACGCTTCATTTGTTGTACCATTTCTTCGGTTACTACTATGGGCGAGCGACATTCTCCACTCATAGCCCCTATAAGCACGTGGCAATGTGTTAAGGCTTCTCGGAGTAACTGAGGTTGCAAAGTAGCGGTATATACTGAGGAGGGCAAATGTGTACGCAGTTTTCTCAAATCGGTGAGAGAAGGAGCAAATATCTTTACATTGGCACCCAATCCTAAGGCAGTTTTAGTAGCAGCTTCGGTGAGTTCATTTGCACCCAAAAGTATTACCTCAGTAGGCGGTATTCCAGTGATATTGCCGAGCAAGAGTCGGTTTTCTTCTGCAAGCAGCTCAGAGGCGGTGAGTACAGCTGCAATACCTGTGAGCTCATCAACCGACTGCTGTATGGGGTGATTTTCTGCTTCGTCTTTTATATATTCAAAAGCTAAGGCAGTGATTTGCTTTTGTGCAAGCGTCTCGAAGTAAGTTTTATCTTGTGTGTTAAGTTGTAAAGCCGACAACAATATGGATTGAGCATTAAAGTAAGCAAGTTCATCAGTAGTAGGTGGTTGAACTTTTAGCACAATAGGACACGCGAATATTTCTTGGGTATCGTATACTATTTCGGCACCTGCCTCACTATAGTCGGTATCGGAAAAATGAGCCTCCTCCCCTGCCCCAGCCTCTATTAGTATTTGATGTCCATTAGCTACTAATACCGCTACTTCATTGGGAGTTAAGCAAATGCGATGCTCCTGAAAGGTATGCTCTTTGGGAAGCCCTATTTTCAAAGATTTTTGTTCATTGCTTACCGCTAATCGTTCTTCTTGTGGTAATAGTTGAGATAAGGATTGCATCAGTCAGAGAATTTAGTTTCCAAATCACTTACATATTTCTTGAAAGCACGGTCGGTTTCTATTAGGTTTTCCACCGTTTTACAAGCGTGTAACACCGTAGCGTGGTCGCGTTGTCCTATTTGGCTTCCAATAGTAGAAAGCGAATTTTTGGTGTATTTCTTCGAGAAAAACATCGCCAACTGTCGTGCTTGAACCACATTGCGCTTTCTGGTTTTGGAATGCAAGGATTCTATATCTAAGCTAAAGTAATCAGCAATGATTTGCTGAATATGGTCAATCGTCAAATCGTTTCGATTATTCTTCACCGATTTATCGATAATGCTTTGTGCAAGTTCTATAGAGTACTCTTTACGGTTGAAAGCCGCTTGTGCAATCAGTGAATTGCTCACCCCTTCGAGTTCACGCACATTGGTACGAATATTTTCAGCTAAATAAGCGATGATATCCTCGCCTATTTCAGCGCCATCGTTATAGAATTTATTTTCTAATATTTTATAGCGCGTTTCATAGTCGGGCGTTTGGAGTTCGGCTGAAAGCCCCCATTTAAAGCGAGAGAGCAAGCGCTGTTCGATATCGAATAAATCAACTGGTGCTTTATCGGAAGTGAGGATTACCTGTTTTCCATTTTGGTGCAGGTGATTGAAGATGTGAAAGAAAGCATCTTGGGTTTTTACCTTCCCTGATAGGAACTGAATATCATCGACTATCAGCACATCGATGAGCTGATAAAAGTGAATAAAGTCGTTAAGTGTATTCTTATCTTTATCTTTGGCTGTGGAAGCACTGATAAACTGTTGGGTGAACTTTTCGGCAGAGACGTATAGTACCTTCTTTTTAGGGTATTTTTCTTTGATATCTACCCCTATTGCGTGTGCCAAGTGGGTTTTACCTAAGCCTACTCCACCGAAGATAAACAGCGGATTGAAAGCCGTACCCCCAGGTTTGTTGGCAACTGCCATACCTGCAGATCGGGCTAAACGATTAGAAGCCCCCTCCACAAAGTTGTCGAAGTTCTGATGTAAGTTCAGCTGAGGATCAACAGTTATTTCGCGAATACCAGGTATTACGAAAGGATTTTTAAGTCCAGGGTCTTTGGTTTCAGTAGCTAAAGTCAAAGTCTGTTTTGCTAATTCCGGCCGATTAGTACTAGGAAGTTGTTCTTTAGTAAGAGGAGTATCGACAATATATACGAGGCGAGAGTTTACACCTAAGGTAAAAGTCATAGCTGATTTGAGAAGAGAAATATAATTTTCTTCTAACCACTCGCAAAAGAATTTACTGGGCACTTTGATTTTTAGGGTGTTGCCCTCTAATTCTACAGGTACGATAGGAGCGAACCAAGTGTTAAATGGTTGCTCAGTGATATTGTCTTTTATGAATTCAAGACACCTACTCCAGACTTTTTCAGCTGCTTCTTTCATCTTTTTTAGTGCTACTTTTTAGCTAAAAATTTGATTATTAGATTTTTTTACTAATTTTGCCGGTGATAAAACTGTTGTTTTTTCAGTGAGCAAAGTTGTGAATAATTTTTGAATAAAAAAAATATTTAACATTTGTTTTTGTACTTTTATTTTATATGGGAGCACTGTTAATGTTTTGTTAATATTTATATCTATTTAAATATGAAAGAATTATATTTTGATTATGTATTGCGTACACGCTATGCAGAAACTGACCAAATGGGGGTAGTGTACTACGGAAATTATCCTCAGTATCTTGAACTGGGAAGAGTGGAGTGGCTAAGGTCTATTGGCTTTACCTATAAGGCGATGGAAGAAGAAGGAATAATGATGCCTGTGGTATCTCTACAAATTCAGTATAAAAAGCCTGCTTTGTATGACGAGCTCATCACCATTCGTACCAAGTTAAAAGAATTACCCTCTACAAAAATAGAGTTTAACTATGAAATTCTCAATGAAAAAGGAGAATTACTCTCTACGGCTAATACTGTATTGGTGTTTGTAGATGCGAGGACTTTCAGACCGGTGCGTTGCCCTGAGAAGGTGCTAAAGCTTATAAAAGCAAAAAGTGAAGAGTAGGGAGTGAAAAGTAAATAATTTGGTAATTTAACTTTGCCAAAGGTTGTAGCACAACAAGCTATTGAAACTTTGGCAAAGTTTATACCACAACTAAAAAACTATTGATAGCTTTTAATCAAATTCTTCACCAATAATATCACGTTTGGCATTGCGATATTAGCAGCGTTGAGTACTTCTTCGTGTGATACGTCGGGGGAGATGTCGGGACCACCTAAGTCGGTGATGACTGAAAGAGCACACACTTCCATATTCTGATGACGTGCTACAATTACTTCGGGTACGGTGCTCATACCTACAGCATCACCTCCTAAAATGCGCACCATACCATATTCGGCTGGGGTTTCAAAAGAAGGACCTTGCAAACCTACATACACTCCTTTTTGGAGCTTGATTTTATGTTTCTTAGCTATCTTTTCGAGCTCGGTTATCATAGCTTGGTTATAAGGTTTGCTCATATCGGGGAAGCGCGCACCAAATAGGTCTAAGTTCTTACCGCGTAGAGGGTGTTCAGGAAATAAATTGATATGGTCGCGAATAACCATTACATCACCTATTGAAAAGTTAGGGTTCACCCCTCCTGAAGCGTTAGAAACAATCAGACGTTTAATACCTAATTGCGCAAAAACGCGTATTGGGAAGGTTACTTCTTGCATTGTATATCCTTCGTAATAATGCACACGCCCTGCCATCATTAGCACATAGCGGTTTTCTATTTTACCGTAAATCAGTTTACCTTTGTGTCCTTCTACAGTAGATTTAGGGAAGTTAGGGATATTGTTGTATTTAATCTCAGAAATTACTTCTACTTCATCTTCTAACTTATTGAGTCCAGAACCTAAAATAATAGCAAATTCAGGAGTGTGCTCTGTGATGTACGACTGTATGATGCGAGCCGTTTCATTAATTTTATCGTAAACTTGTTGCATATCTTTATAATGTTTTATTTGTTACCTATATTGGTGTGAATAATACTAAAATGTTGACAACCTCTCCCTATACTCCTTCAAAAGAGGAATCGTAGCGATGCTTATCATATCTTTTAGCTATTGAAAATGGGTGACTCCAAACTTAGCAGCTTCAGCACGTGCTTTGGGTACTAAGGCAGTGAGGTTTTTGATACGAGAGGCATCAGAAGGGTGGGTGCTTAAAATAGTAGGTGTAGATTTACCATTATTCTTGGCACTCATACGCTTCCATAGCTCAGGAGCCTCAGCGGGGTCATAACCAGCAATTGCCATAATCTGGATACCTATTGCATCAGCTTCTGTTTCGTTGGAACGACTGAAAGGTAACATTACCCCTAAGTTAGACCCTAAGCCATAAGCGAGCATAAACTGGTCGGTATAAGCAGCGTATTTGCTAGTTTGCAAGGCTACCGAACCTGCAATAGCACCTATTTGTTGTAAGGTAGCAGCACTCATACGTTGTGCTCCGTGGTCGGCTAAAGCGTGAGCCACCTCGTGCCCCATTACCACTGCCAAACCTGTTTCGGATTGTGTAATAGGTAAAATTCCTGTATAGACCACAATCTTACCGCCTGGCATACACCAAGCGTTCACCTCAGGACTATCTACCAAGTTATATTCCCAACGATAATCATCTAAATAGCCTTTATAACCATTGGTATCAAGCCATAGTTTGGCAGCTTTGGCTATACGTTCGCCTACGCGTTTCACCATAGCGGCATCGTTTGTATTTTTCACTACCTTATTAGATTTTAAAAAGGTGGAATACTCACTAAAAGCCATCGGAAATACCTGACTATTAGGCATAAAGTTAAGAGTGCTCTTTCCTGTAAAAGGGTTTGTCTTACAAGAAAAGACAATTAAAAGGAATGCGATTAAAGTTAATTTCTTCATAAGATTTTATTTGAGGGCAAAGATACAAATAATAATCGGAAATACAATAGTAATACTTTATAAATTTTATTGTTAATGAAAAACAATAATATAATAGGTGAAAAGTATTCTTTTTACAGTGAGACTACGTGCCAGAAATCGAACAAATTGGTTTCAAAATTAAAAGAGAATTAAGGATATGCCTTGTGAAATGATTATTTTAAGACTTCAACTTTGCCAAAGTTTAAACTTTGGCAAAGTGTATACCGCAAAGGAAACTAGTAATTAGTATTGTAAATATATAGGACTCACATTAATATCAATAGGTGAAAAGTATTCTTTTTACAGTGAGACTACGTGCCAGAAATCGAACAAATTGGTTTTAAGATTAAAAGAAAATGAAGGTTGATTAATACAAGTACTATATGACTTTGGAGAAGCTGAGAAAAAAATGCTAAAATTTCTAAAATAGAGCATATTTTTTTAAAATAAGACAATAAAATTCTTTTTCATCTTTTAGTGAATTAAAAATAATAATTGTTTATATATCAGTTAGATATAAAATATACCTATCTTACCTTTTAGATGTAGCTTAACCGAAGGAAGAGCGAAGGTAAGACGAACCTAAGACGAAGGAAAGACGAAGGAAAGAGGTTACTAAGTTGAATCTCAATTAGTAGAAAGAGGTATTTACGTTATTGAGAAAAAAATCATAAAAACGTGATTTTGGCGAAAAAAATGCAATTTTTAGTGTGAGTAACTTTTGAGGAACGTTTATGAGAATTGAAAATAGAGAGATATAACTTTCGAGGAACTTCAACGGACTAATTGTCAGAAGAATGCGGTTGGCACAAGTTTTGTTGCTAAATAAAAAGTTGATAATATTTGGTGCTTTAAAAATAAAGTGCTACATTTGCGACTTCAAATTAGTACATAAAACAAAAAACTGCGTTAAAATTGCAAAACAATATGAGAAAACCATTATTAATGGCTGCTGCCTTACTGATTTCGGCAGTGGCGTTCGGACAAAAAAAAGAACTCAAAGAGATTGAAAAACAAATCCGTAAAGGAGATTTAACAACTGCCAAAAGCGGATTAAGTTCCATTAAAGGTTCTATTGAGGGTACTGAATTTGCACCTCAGTTCTATTTCTTGGAAGCACAAGTGAATGTGGAGGCTGCTAAGAAAAATGAAAATGTATTGCCTTCGTTGCAAGCGGCTTCTTCAGCTTTTGCCAAAGTAAGACAATTAGAAGGAGGTAAAGGCAAATACACAAACCAGTTGCAAACTTTGGCTGATGAGGCTATTAATATTGCAGCTAAGCAAGCACAAGACAATTACGAGCGTAAAAACTACAAGAATGCTTCGGTTGCTTTTGAACAAGTATACCGCCTCAGTCCGCGTGATACTGTATTTTTGTACAATGCGGCAGTAGTATCGGTTGAAAATAAAGATTATGACAACGCTGTGAAACTTTATAAAGAGTTGAAAGACTTAGGTTATGACGGTGCTGAAACACTTTATTTGGCTACTAATAAGCAAACTAAAAAAGAGGAAACTTTCCCTGATAAAAACCAGCGTGATTTGATGGTAAAAGCAGGTACTCACGAAAAAGCTAGAAATGAAAAAACGCCTTCAAAACGTGCTGATATCGTGAAGAATATTGCCTTTATTTACGTAGAGCAAAACAAGACTGATGAGGCGCTAAAAGCTTTTGCTGAAGCAAGAAAAGCTTATCCTAAAGATGCTAACATCATTCTTGCTGAAGCCAATGTTTACTTGCAATTAGACAATAAAGAAAAATTTAAACAACTAATGCAAGAAGCTGCACAGCTTGACCCTAATAATGCTGACCTTCACTACAATATTGGGGTTATCAATATGCAACAAGGTAACAATATAGAGGCTCGTAAAGCTTTTGAACAAGCACTTAAAATTAAGCCTAAATATGCTGATGCTACCTTGAACCTTTCGACTACTTACATTAATGAAGGTAATGCTTTGGTTGAGCAAATGAATTCATTAGGCAATTCGGCTGCTGATACTAAGAAATTCAATGAACTTAGAGACCAAAAAGAAGCTTTGTTTAAAAAAGCTGCTGAAGTATTAGAAAGCTACGTGAAAGCCAATGGCAACGATAAAAATATCTTGGAACAACTAAAGAGCATTTATGGAGCTTTGAGCGATAGTGCTAACTTCCAACGTGTTAAAAAACTATTGGGTGAATAATAATTTAGTATAAGATGTTCGTTAAAAGGTAACAGAGTTATGCTCTGTTACCTTTTACTTTTTATAAAGATAAAAATGCGTTATTTTATAGAACTTTCTTTCTTTGGTAAAAACTATTACGGTTGGCAATCCCAGCCCAAAGCTATTTCAGTGCAAGAAGTTTTACAGAAGGCTCTTTCTACTCTTTTGCGAACGCCTATAGAAGTTGTGGGAGCAGGTCGCACTGATAGTGGTGTGCACGCTTTGCAGATGTATGCTCACTTTGATGTGACAGAAGCGTTGCCCGCTACTCTAGTTCACAAGTTAAATGCTTTTCTTCCAAAAGATATAGCTGTTCATCATATATATGAAGTACAGCCTAATGCCCACGCCCGTTTTGACGCTTTGAAACGCACTTATCAGTACTATATTAGCACTCAGAAAGATGCTTTTGCTTACGATTATGCGATGGCATTTACTCTTCCGTTAAATCTAGCGCTTATGAATGAAGCGGCTCAAATACTTTTTTATTATACTGATTTTCAGTGTTTCTCTAAAACACATACCGATGTAAAGACATATAATTGCAAAATATACGAAGCGCATTGGGATAAGGTGGAGAACCAACTCATTTTTACTATTACCGCCGACCGTTTCTTGCGCAATATGGTACGGGCGATTGTAGGAACACTTATAGATGTAGGCTTACAGAAACTTTCGCTTACAGATTTTGAAGATATTATCATCAGTAAGAAACGCAGTAAAGCAGGAGCATCGGTTCCCGCTTGTGGGTTATATCTCACTCATATAGAATACCCCGAAAGTCTCTTTGTTGAAAAAAAGGATTAAATATTAGCATTATTCAGGAAGAATTACTACCTTTGCAAACTTTTAAAACAAAAACAGAAATGAAATATTTACAGAACAAATATTTAAAAATAGTTATAGCTGTGCTTATCATAGCGTGGGCGGTATATCAGTTCACACAGGGGAATATAGGTAATGGCATAGCGCTTATTTTGCTTTCTCTTATTCCTATTTTACTCTATTTTCGCAACGAATTTATACTTCTCACATTCTTACGTTTGCGCAAGCAAGACTTTGCAGGAATGGAAAAATGGCTCGGCAAAATAGCAGACCCTCAGACAGCTTTACTCCGTAAACAACAAGGCTATTACAACTATATGTACGGTATTATCTACTCGCAAAAGAACCTTACTCAAGCAGAAAAATACTTTCGTAAAGCTCTACAATTGGGACTTACGATGAGTTATGACGTAGCGATGGCAAAATTGAGTTTGGCAGGTATTATGATGCAAAAGCGGAAAAAACGCGAAGCACAGGAACTCCTCACTGAGGCTAAAAAGCTAGATAAACAAAACTTGATGAGCGACCAAATAAAGATGATGCAACAACAACTCAAGAAAATTTAAATCATAAAAAAGGCTGTCGTTTTAGACAGCCTTTTTTATGATTTGGTTCTAATATTTTATCCCTTTAAATACACTATTTTCTTAGTCTCGAAGAAAGGTTCATCGTAATAACTACTGATATCAGTGAGTTCTGCCTTAGGGAAAGGTGCTAACTCCTCAGTAAGGTCACCGCCTTTTAAGTAAAGAATACCATTAGGGAGGTCGTTTTTAGAAGTCTTCTTGAACTTTCCTTTTACCCAAGGCACAAAGTCCTTCATTTGAGTAACGGCACGACTTACCACAAAGTCGTAAGTATCTTTTAGTTCTTCGGCTCTTATCTGCATAGCCGTTACATTGGTGAGCCTTAAAACTTTTACTACTTCTTGTACTACTTTTATTTTCTTTCCGATAGAATCGACCAATGTAAACTGACAGTTAGGAAACATTATAGCCAAAGGTATGCCAGGAAAGCCTCCACCAGTACCGACATCTAATAGTACCGTGCCATCAACGAACTGAATGCGCTTAGCTATTGCCAAGCTATGCAACACGTGTCGTTCGTAGAAATCGTCTATATCTTTGCGCGAGATGACGTTTATTTGAGCATTCCACTTTTCGTACAGCGGTTTGAGCTCTGCAAATTGTTGTTGTTGCAACTCACTAAGTGAGGGAAAGTATTTGAGTATGATTTTCATAGTTGCTAAAAATGTATTACTTTTGCACCCGTTTTTATATATTATAATGAATTTACGAGCCTTATTATTGATTTTTTTGTGGGGAGGTTGCCTTTCGTTCTTTGCACAAGAGCGCGATACTACCTACATTCAACCTTATCTGCAAGAAATATGGCTCAGAGCATATACTCCTACCAAAATGCTCATACTTACGCAAGGGAAAGAGGTTTATTCACCCAACTATCCATTTAGTTTAGGAGTTGGAATAGGTTTGCGCAAGATATTAGGGCTTAACGTACTTTATGCACAGAACTTATTCCGACTAAAAAATGAAACAAATCTAAAAACTCGTAGTATTGATATACAAGCACATAAATACGGTAAACGCATACTTATAGATGCTTATTATCAAGACTATACAGGATTTTATATCGATAGAGGTAAAGGGAACTATACCCTCTTCCCTACCCTTTCTACCCAGCAAATAGGTGTAGAAAGCACTTACGTATGGCGTGCAGACAAGTTCTCGGCGCGAAGCTGCCTTTGAGCAAAGCGAACGCCAAGTGAAATCGGCGGGGAGTTTGCTTTTTGGCAGTGGTTTCTATTGGCATCGCATAGAGCCTGATGCTAAAACAGAGAATGTGAGTAGCGAGGCTTTTGAGAATTTCCAAATAGGTTTTCACGTGGGCTATGGCTATTCGTGGGTAGCTGGCAAACACTGGTTACTTACAGGGGCATTTATCGGTGGATTGAATTTTGGTAACCAAATGGACATACTGCAACAGCTGAATATTAAGGTTTATCCTACTTCTGTGACACGCTTTTCGTTTGTATATCTGAAAGATGATTGGACAGTAGCCTTATCGGGAATCTTTAATAACAAGTCAGTTTATCCTGCGGATAGCAAACCTATTCGCTTGATTACTCCCAGTGTACAACTATCGTTTACTAAGCATTTTTATCTCAAAAAGAAAAACTTTCTCACTCGATTGCCTTCCCTAAAAGTACGACCAACCCCTCAACGGAACGGGTAAAGATAAGATATTCATTACCACCTTCCACGATATGGTATTTCTTTTTAATTTCAGCTACCGATAACGGATAGTTTTTAGAGAGAATACAATATTTACTACCTTTCTTCAACTCTTTAGGATTGATAGGAGTTACCTGCAAAACACGTCCGGCAAAGGGCTTTTTTAGCTGCTTGGAAGTGTATAGATGAGTATTTACGTCCAACTTCTCTACCTCAAAATACTGCGTTATATAATTAAAAGCTCCTGATTTCAACAAAGCATTATTAGGAATATACAAGTATTGTTTAGGCACACTATATACCGCTTGAGAACTATGCAACACTTCTTCTGTAAATTGCAAAATAGGCTCTTCAGTCTCCAAATTCACACAATGTATTTGTACTTGTGTTTCTTTTTTAGGTTCTTGTACAACCAAAACCTCCTTTACTTCATTGCGCAAAGCTACCAAATGAATATGTGTTACCTTGGGTAGCGTATGCAACAGATAACTAATGTCTATCATAGGTGATAGTTTGGTAAGCACTTTATCTGCTTTTTGCAGTAGTACAGACTGTAACTCTAAGATATTAGGTGAGAGGTCTTCTAAGAGAAACTTCTTCTGTTTGAGTGCGTCTCTACGAGCAGGATCGAGATAAATAAGGTTGTAATGTGCTGTTGTTGCTTTCAAAAAAGCTTCTGCGCTTCCATTTATAAATGTAGCCTTGCGCCCTAATACCTGCCAATTATGTTCTACTTTGCTGAGAAGTTCCTTATTTTGTTCTACCAATGTAACTTCTTTAAACTTCTCTGAAAGAAAAAATGCATCAATACCAAACCCACAAGTCAGGTCTAAAAAACATTCTCCGTGTAAGCCTTGTGCCTTATACTGAGCGGTTGCCTCGGAGGAGGTTTGCTCTAAATTAAGTGTTGGAGGGAACAATATACCTTCCGCAGTAAGCAAAAAAGGGAGTTTTTTAGTTGCTGTACGTCTGCCTTCAATCTGTTGTACTAATTCTTTGTTAGAAATGCCATTGAACACAGTTTTTTTGAGGAGCAATGTTGTAGTTGCCCCCTCGTATTCCCTGATAAAGCGTTGTACATTCTCGTCTAACAAATTCATAGCGCGCAAAGATAGTGTATTTTTACAAAAATCAAAGCCATTTTTTGCGTTTGAAGTAGAAAATCATTGCTACTGAAATACCTATCATCACCAACCATACTAACGGATATGCCCACCATACTTCTAATTCAGGCATATACTTGAAATTCATACCGTATACCCCCACAATAAAAGTAAGCGGAATAAAAATAGTAGAAATAAGGGTGAGCAAGCGCATAATGTTGTTCATCTTGTTACTCATTGCCCCCATATAAGTATCCGTAAGTCCCCAAAGGATATCGCGGTAAGTGCTGAGTGTTTCCACAATTTGCACCGTGTGGTCGTGGAGGTCACGGAAATAATGCTTGGTATCGGTGTCGATAAGATGATGAGGGGTTTTCTCTATCTTGTTTACTACCTCACGCGAGGGCGTAATCGATTTTTGCAAAAAGATAGCACTCTTTCTCAACAACTGGATTTCGGAAATCATATCTTCACGAGGGTGAATAATAATATCATCTTCAATGGTTTCAATCTTATCGCTTACTTTATCCAAAATCACAAAATAGTTGTCTACAATAGCATCTAAGAGTCCGAATAGCAAATAGTCAGCGGGGCGTTTGCGCAGACTGCTATCGGCGTTTTGCAAACGTTTGCGTACGGGGTCAAACACGTCTTCGTCTTCACTTTCTTGAAAAGTGATGAGGTAGTTTTTACCCAATAATAATGCTAAGTGCTCTGAAATGAGTTGCTTATCTTTGCCGTAGTACAGCATTTTAATGATCACAAGAATATGTTCATCGAGGATTTCTACTTTCGGACGGTGTTCGGTATCGAGTACGTCTTCCAAAAATAGGTTATCTAAATGAGTATAAGCACCTAACTTTTTTACTTCCTCAATATTGTTTAAGCCGTTTACATTCACCCACGTGATACGGCTATCGATTATAAATTTAAGGGCTTCCTCAGCCGAAGAGACTTTCTTTACCTCACAAGAATGCTCGTTATAGGCAAAGACTTCTATATTGAGAGGCTTCTCTTTATTACCGAAATACACCAGACTACCGGCAGGCAAACCTACCTTTTTGGAGCGATTTGCCTTGCGTTTCCTCTTGGTAGTAGAGACTATATTTTTACTCATATATAATTATTATATTAAAATATTGTTTATTAATATTTTATTAAAACATTTTAAAGTTAAAGTATAAGTATTATAACAAAAACGAAAGCATTAGTAAGCGTAATAAATGCTTGTTACTTTTATTTAAATTGGTGGTTAATATACTGATTATTAGATTATTTTCACATTTATATACATAGTAAATAGATACTTTATAGAATATGTATTAAATAAAAGGTTTACATTTTTATTGTAAGTTACTTATATTCAGTAGTTATTAGCTTGTAAAACACCCAACCTTGTATTCTTTCTTCTTGTACTAAGGATAGTCCTACTGAGTTTAAAAATTGACTAAAATCTTCTGTTCTTTTTAGCTTAGGAAGGTAATAACTAATCTTTGCATATTCACAAGCAATGAGAAAAATGCCTTTGTCTGAAAGTATACGTTTGACTTCCAAAAAAGCCTCTTTGAGGTCTTGCCAATGGAAGTGTGTTTGAAAAGCAGTTATCAAATCAAAAGTTTTATCACCAAATGAGGTATGCCGAATGTCCTCTAACTGAAAGATAGCCTTTGTATGAAGCTTCTTTGCTTCCTTAATAGCGATTTTGGATATTTCAATTCCCCAAACTTCACTATGAGGAAAATATTCAGTGAGCAGGACAGTTGATTTGCCATTTCCTACTCCTATATCTAATATTTTTCGTGGAGCTTCTGACGGTTTATAAAGTCCTAATGCCCATTGTACCATTGGTATATAAACACGATTAAAAAGTTTCATCATTATTACACCTACAAAACCCGAAGGCTTTTTAGACTGCTGAATTAGGTAATAAAGCAGGAGTATTAAGATTGAAAAAGTAAGGGCTGTTAGAAAAATAATTTTCACTTGTTAATTGTGGTTTTAAGAGACTACCTTACCGAACTCCTCAGAGAATTTGGTAGGAGTAAACTCAATGACCTGGTAGGTTGCTATTTTGTGCTGATAAAAAGGGTCTTGGGCAATGATAGTTTCTACCTCTCCCCTACTACCTGCCTTGCACAAAATTATACCACCTACACGGGGTACTTGTGCTCCTGAAGCGACAAAATGTCCTGAAGCATAATGCTTATCTAAATAAGCGCGATGTGCTTCTAAATGTTTTTCAACCTCTGAAAGGTCTTTTTGATACGTTAAAATAATGATGTACATATTTTAGTTATTAGTCGTTAGTTTTTAATTGTTTTATGGAGTTGTATTGGCTACTTGTAATACTTTTCCATTGAATACCTTACTACCATTAAGGGCAAAATCGGCAATGTAGCGTGCCATTTGCTGTGGGGTGATATTAGCTTTATAATCAGGGAAGGCTTCAGTGAGCATTTCGGTCTGTACCGCACCTAAGGCTAAAGTATTGAAAACGATACCGCGCTCTTTGTATTCTTCGGCTAAGAGCTCCGATAAGGTAATAAGAGCACCTTTAGAGGAGCTATACGCTGCCAAACCGCTAAACTTCAAACTCCCTTGCACACCTCCCATACTGCTAATACTTACCACGTGCGAGCCATTCCTCATAAAAGGCAATACTTTCTGAGTGAGTTGCGCCACTCCGAACACATTCACCTTATACACTTCTAAAAAGTCAGTTTCAGTAAGTTGTTCAAAGGGTTTATTGATGAGTTTTCCTGCGTTATGAATGAGTATATCCACGCACTGCCATTGTTGCAAATAAGTGACTACCGTTTGTATGTCTTCTGTTTTTGTAATATCAAAAGGGAAACAATGCACATTAGGCAATTGCAGTGCCTCTATAGTAGCAGTATGCCGCGAAAGGGCTAAAATGTTATGCCCTTCCGCAGCCAACTGTTGTACCAGCGCAAAGCCTATACCTCTGCTGGTTCCTGTTATGATGATGTTTTTCATATTATCCTAAGAGATGTGTTTCTCCTACAACATACAAAACAAGGTATCCTATCACCATACTGATAAGCCCTACGATAAGCCCCATTTTTAGCATATCGTTCTGTTTTACTAAGCCTGTAGAGTACGCAATGGCATTCGGAGGCGTAGAAATAGGTAAGCACATCGCTGATGATGCTGCTAGAGCTATTCCAATAAGCACTGTAGAGGTACCCCCTATTGCGCTTAGGTTTTCTCCCATTCCTTGACAAATAGTTACCAAAATAGGAATTAACAAAGCTGCCGCAGCAGTATTGGAAATAAAGTTGCTGAGAAGATAACAAATAAGTCCTGAGGCAATCAATACTATTATAGGCGACCACGACCCAAATGGAATGGTATCAATAGCAAGTTCGGCTAAGCCCGATTCATTGATACCTAAACCTAAAGCGAAACCTCCTGCTACCATCCAGATAACACTCCAATTGATGGACTGTAGGTCTTTGGCGGTAATCACGCCTGTTGCTGCAAAAATACCCATAGGCACTAAGGCAACGGTATTGGCATCAATGCCTGTTAGTTCACTGGGGAGTAGCCATAAAAGAATGGTAACGATAAAAGTGCCACTTACTACCCACATACGCCAACCTTGGTGTACTTTTCCTAAAATATGTAAGTTAATTGTTTTTTGAGTAAAAGGGAAGAATTTTAATATAAGTCGCCACGAGATGAAGAGTAACAAAAGTACCAATGGGAACATAAACGACATCCATTCGCCGAAATCAACGCCCATATTCAGTCCTTTGGGGTCGTTGAGAGCTTGCAGAGCAATAGCGTTAGGAGGTGTACCGATAGGGGTAGCCATACCGCCCAAGTTAGCAGCAATCGGGATACTCATCGTGAGTGCGGTACGTCCTTTGCCACTTGCAGGCAATGCTGCAAAAACAGGTGTAAGGAAAGTGAGCATCATAGCTGCCGTAGCAGTATTGCTCACAAACATTGAGAAAATACCCGTAATGAGCAGGAAACCCAATAACACATTCTCGCTTTTATTCCCAAACGGACGTATCAAATTCTTGGCAAGCAAGACGTCTAACCCCGATTTGGTGGCGGCAATAGCCAAGAAAAAACCACCTAAAAAGAGTATAATTACAGGGTTGGCAAAGGTAGCCATAATCTCTTTACTGCTGAGTAGTTTTCCGAAAATCTCGTTCTCTTCTCCTTTAAAGAAGAACAGACTGTGGTTAGAAACCGTTAAACACATTAGAGTGATGATACCCAGCGAAGTAGCCCACGAAGAGATAGCCTCACTAATCCACATAAGAGTGGCAAACACAAAAATAGCGATAATTCGCTGATGTACGACCGTTAGTCCGCTAATATGAAACATTTGAGTAGGTAAATTCCACACTACAGCGGTTACAATCACTATACATATCAAAGCGATAAGGTGTTTTTTTTCAAAGTGATTGGTCATTACATTTTCTAATTCTTTAGACATAATATTTTGGTAAGTTTAAAAAGTTATTTGCTATTTAACAAACGAATGGCAAAAGTACAAAAAAAGAATAATTCATCAAAGAAAAACAATGGAAATTTCATAACAATTATACAAACATACTTAGCATAGAGTTTCACCGAACAATAAATGAAAGAAGAACGAACCTACAGTGGGTCTACAGTGGGTCTACAGTGGGTCTACAGTGGCTCTACAGTGGGTCTACAGTGGGTCTACAGTGGGTCTACAGTGGCTCTACAGTGGCTCTACAGTGGCTCTACAGTGGCTCTACAGTGGCTCTACAGTGGCTCTACTCTATATGAGAAGCGAATACAAAGACTAATTTACTAATTACTAAATCGGCGAATAAGCTTTATTAACTCGTCCGAAATTCCCAATTTAAGAAGAAAAAATAGACTGACTCCCCCTACGAGTAATGATTTTAAGCTGATATTTACAAGAGGGTGAAACGGAAAGTCCCAAAAGAAGAAACCTCCTATGGCTACGATACCAAAGAGGGTGGTCTGTAACGTTTCTTTATAAAAAGGCTGTAAGTTGTATTTGCGATACACAAAAACCGACTTGAGTAGGTTATATGAACTAAAAGCGATTAGGGTTGCTAATCCCGCCCCATTGATGCCGTAAAGCGGTATGAGCCACATATTCATTAAAACAGTGCCTATGACCAAAAAAACACCCAAAAACAGTACGGTACGATAGTAAGGTGAATTGAGCAATACCGCATTATTGAAGCCTACTAAGGCGTCCGATAGCTTTACTACTGATATTATGACAAGCACCGTGAGTCCTGTGCTGTAATCCTTATCGGGCAGAAGAACGTAACACTGCTGGGCATTCACGATGATAAGCACACAAATCACCATACTCACAAAATAAGTGTTCACAGTGCTGCGCTTATACAGGTCGGATAGCTCTTTTGGCTTGCTTTGATTCATAAATTGTGCCGTCAGTGGACTCACAATCTGGTACATACTCCTATACGGAATAGCAATCACCGTAGCTGTAAAAATGGCTACATTGTAAACCGCTATTTCGCCAATGGGCAAGTATTGGTTCAGCATAAACTTATCAATATCCATCAATACGGAAGCTACTGATCCCGATAAAATCACAAAAAGGCTGTACAAAAAGACTTCTTTCTTGTTCTTAGGCAATCCCCAAGCAAATTGCGGTCGGCGTACATAGAAAGCGAAAACGAACATCAAGAGCATACGCAAGGCATACACCCAAAATACACCCCATATCAGTTGGTGAAAGTCGATGAGCTGGAAATAAATGGCTAATAGCAGGAGCATCACCCCTACCCTATGGAATACCTCTTTAAGGAAATTGCCAAAGACAGTTTTTAGCTGTACACGCGTCCACGCATAAGCAATTTCAAAGTAAGCCATCGCTATGGAAGTGAGGAAGATGAGAAAAACGTAATCGCGTACTTCTTCGTTTTTAGCCGAAAGCCATTGCGCAATCTGTTCGTACCCAATTACTCCGACAAAGGTGGCAGGAACAATGATGAGCAAAGGCAAAAAGCAAAGCATTAGGTTGAATTGCGCTTGCTCTTTCTTATCTCGATAAGCGGTATAATAACGCACCAAGGTATTGTTCACCCCAAAGGCGATAAGAGGGGACAGAATGGTGGCAGTGGAAGTAACATAACTCACTAATCCGTACTGAGCTTTGGAGAGGAAGTAAGTAAACAAGAAAAGGGTGTTCAGTGCCCCTATGGCAAACCCTAAATAGGTAGCCACCACATTCTTAAACGATTGACGGAGCACTATTCCCATAAACTATTGTATTTTAAAGTTGAATTTGTGTTCAAAAAACGACTGCCACTCGGGTGCGTGTTGTAAGCCTAAGTGGTAATAATGAGTAGCTTCCTCTAAATCGTCTAATCCGTAATAAGCCAAAGCAATACGATAGTAATTCTCTAGCTCGTGTGGGTAGATTTGCACTATATCGGCAATGATAGATAAGGCTTCTCGGTATTTTTGAGAGAGCAATAGTAGGTCAATCCATTCGATGAGGGTAGTATAGGAATAATCGCCGTTTTGTACCGCTTTCCGATAGCCGTATTCTGCTTCTTTTAGGTTCTGAAAGTGATAATAATTCAGCTCGGCATAACGGCGCCAATAATAAGGCTCATTAGATTCAAAAGTAAGTACCTTTTTAATGTATTTTAGAGCCTTAGCGTGATTATGACGCAAGTAATGGAAGTCAGCTAAGGTAATCCACGCTTTGTCTAATTGAGGATCTTCGTGTATAGCCCTGAAATAATACTCTTCTGCCTTGGCATCATTACGCATTTTCTCATAACAACGCCCAATGTGCAGATAAGCTAAAGCCGAAGGGTCGTCTAACGTAAGAGTAATCTTATAGTTTTCGATAGCTTTTTCGTAATCTTCCATCATTTCGAGCACACGAGCTTTCTCGAAATAAGCCCCCGTGAAAGTATCGTCGCTGATGATAGCAAAATCAAAACAACGCAAGGCATTTTTATGGTCGGTAATGGATAGATACAGCTTACCGAGGTAATACCAAGCAACTTCACAATAAGGATTTTGGTCTAAGTAAGTGTTTAGAAAGTCGGTTGCCTCTTGCACTTCCCCCAACACCTCATAGCAGAACACCAACTGTTGGAGTGCGGTATAATCCTGAGGGTCTTCTTTCAAACATTTGGTAAAATACTTTTTGGCATTGGTATAATCCTCCGTATAGAGGTATTCCATTGCCATTAGGGCATAGATATTCGAAACGTCATCGGTAAGTGTGATGGCGTATTGTAGCAACTCAATAGCGCGATGATGTTTGTTCATTTTAGAGTACAAATTAGCCTGTTGCACGTGCACTTCAGCATTCATAGGTTCTATGAGCAACAGTTCATTGAGGAGTTCCGAAGCCTCTTCTAAGCGGTCTTCAAACACCAATTGTTCTGCATTTAGCAATTTAAGTGATGAAGCATCGGGGTGCTGAGACAAACCGATTTCCAAGGCACGTTTCGCTTTGCTAATGCGTCCGTATTCTAAGTAATATTCTACGATTTCTTCAAATTCATCAACGTCGAAAAAGAGAATGTTATTCTCTTTGAGCATCAATTCGAATTTGGTAACCGCGTAGTTTTCTTCTTCTGGTAACATCATTTTAGTTAAGAGGTTTTTTGGCAATCCTCTATTTTTAAGTTCGCTATTTTTTCTCTTTTACGCCTATAAAAATATCTACTTCGGAAGCATCTCCTTGCTGAGACTTCTCGGAGTAGCACTCATAGTCATATATATAAGTGCGATTGAGTGTGGCGTCGTTGTCCCAGATATGTTGCCACATCGCCCCTACTGCCTGAGGCATTGCGCCTTTGGCTACAAACTTTTGAAAGGTTTGTTCAGGGAATTCCCTGCCCTCTAAGCCGTCGGGAATCGTGCTGAGCGTGGTAACTTCCACCCCTATTATACAAGTGTAAGGCTCGGTATAGTCCTTTTGGTAATCAGTGTAGATGCCGTAAATGGCATCGCTTATCTTATTGGGTATTTTTGCCAAAAGTTGCTCGCTAAAAAAGCGTTGCCAAAGGTTTCCGATGTCTTGCATCGCCTGTCCGTTCTGATTCGTTGTGCGCACACTGATTCCTATGATTTTCATTTTCTTATATGATTAATTCTTTGTCGTTTTCCCTCGTTTAGTTTTTTCTATAATTATAGACATTTTGGATTTTTAGAATTTATCTTATAAAATCTTTACCTATTTCCTTTTTAACGGTATTAAAAATTTCAGGGTTATTCATTTCTTGCCAATTGTATTTTAAATACTTAGTTCGGTCAAAGTTATTGTTTTTCCTCATATAAATCCAAATGAAATCTTTATCACATATAACTATTCTATTGGCATTTAATCTAAGAGCATACGATTGTGCTTGCTGAAAAGTTTCTTCTAGCTCTGCATTAGATTTGATATAAAACTTTGTTTCTAATATCATTTTGCCTCTCTCATAACCTTTTTTGGTTTCAGCAAAGAACACATAATCAGGAAAATTGCGCTCTCCTCGTCCCATTCTTACAGGAAGCTGTCGAACCCAATCTTTTTCTGAATAATTGAGGTCGTTCAAAAAAGGTTCTACTATTTTGAGTTCTACTTCTCGTTCGTTTTTGCAATCTTTATTAGGAGCAAAATTGGCAGATGAGAGTTTAGGTAACTGAGAAATATCCTCTCCTTTTTGTTCTAGTATTTCTAAAATACGTGTATAATCTTCATTATGAAGTCTTGTACCATTCACTCCTTGAAAGTTCTTACGAACAATTGGAAGTTCTTTCAAGTGTTCATCTGTTTTTATCTCAGTAAGAGTAATAGGTTTAATATGTTGGATATGTCCTATATGTGTTTCTCCATAATACCAGAAAAAAGGGTCACGAATACCATCGGTGACTGCTCTACAAACAAATTCTATACTACTTTTGGGCGAAAGACAATACATAAGGATAATATCACCTTTTACTGCATCTTCATTCCCTGACCAAAAGGCAGTAGTATCAGCTTTTGCTTCACTTAGAAATTTGTAATCTCCATTTTTTACTCCACCTCCTGTTATCCAAATATTAGTAGGTTCAGGTAAAACCTCTTCTTTCTCTTTCCCGATAAATTTAGGAGCAAAATCATAAAGAAAAGCACATAGTTCAAATATGGTAAGATTATTTTGTTTTCTAAATTCATTCCAAAGTTTACAAAATTCTAAGTAGTATAAAGCTCTTTCTCTTTTGTCTTTTCTTAGAGGAACTTTTGGCAATTCTACATTAAAGGTATCTGCTATTTTCTGTAGTTTAGCAAAATTTAATTGAAAGAAGTAGGGGATATAAAAATCTTCATCCTCATCTTTATAGTTGAAAAGACTTAATGATAAAGGTTCTATGTAAGAAATAATAAAATCATAACTTTCTGGGGGAAATATGAGAAAAGCTTCCTCTTCTTCTTCATCAAATCCTTCTAATCCATTGTCTAAAAAATATAAATATAAATCTTTAATTTTTACATTTGGAGGAAAAACAGAAAAACTAACAAAGGTATCTATAATATCAATACAGCACTCCAAATCTTTATTTTTTTCCTCTACAAATTTTAAAAGAATATCATCTAGAAATCCTTCCTCAAAAAGCTTAATCACTTCTTGCCCTTCTTTGCTCTCTTTATAGTTGTTCCAAATGAATTGATTTAGTTCCATATGGTTTTATTTTTTGGTTTTTACCTCAAAACACTCTGGCAAAGCTCATTTTTATCACCTTTTTGTACAATAACCTTTGCCAAAGTGCTGTGATTAACCATTAATCATTAACAATTAATCATTGTTTATACATTTTTTCCCTCAATTCCTGAATATTCTTGTCGTCCATATACTCATCAAAGGTCATATAGCGGTCGATAATGCCACTAGGGGTAAGCTCGATGATACGATTGGCGACGGTTTGCGAAAATTCGTGGTCGTGGGTGGTGAAAAGCACGGTGTCTTTGAAGTTTTTCAGCGAGTTGTTGAAGGCGGTGATGCTCTCCAAATCCAAGTGGTTAGTAGGTTCGTTGAGCATAAGCACATTGGCGCGCAACATCATCATACGGCTGAGCATACAGCGCACTTTCTCGCCTCCTGAGAGCACTTTGCAGTTTTTGAGAGCTTCCTCGCCACTGAAAAGCATCTTGCCCAAGAACCCGCGCACGTATACTTCCTCGCGCTCTTCCTCTGTTTTCGCCCATTGGCGCAACCAATCCACCAAAGAAAGGTCTTGAGTGAAGAAATCGGAGCTATCCACCGGCAGGTAAGACTGCGAGGTGGTAATTCCCCACGCAAAGGTACCCGCATCGGGCTTGAGGTTGCCGTTGAGAATCTCATAAAAGGCAGTGGTAGCACGTGAATCCTTAGAAATCACGGCTACTTTGTCGTCTTTGGCAAGGTTGATGTCTACATTTTGGAACAATACCTGTCCGTCGATAGAAGCAGCGAGGTTTTCCACGTGTAGGATTTGGTCGCCAGCCTCGCGGTCGCGTTCGAAAATGATGGCAGGGTAACGACGAGAGGACGGTTTGATTTCCTCGATATTGAGTTTCTCCAACATCTTCTTACGAGAGGTTGCCTGCTTTGATTTTGCCACGTTGGCACTAAAGCGCGCGATAAATTCTTGCAACTCTTTGGCTTTCTCTTCTGCTTTTTTGTTCTGCTGGGCACGCTGACGGGCTGCCAACTGACTACTTTCGTACCAGAAAGTATAGTTACCCGAAAAATGGTTGATTTTTCCGAAGTCAATATCCGAGATATGGGTACAAACGGCATCAAGGAAGTGGCGGTCGTGAGAAACGACAATCACCGTATTGTCATAGTTTGCCAAAAAGTTCTCCAGCCAGCTGATAGTCTCGAAGTCGAGGTCGTTCGTAGGCTCGTCCATTATGAGTACATCGGGGTTGCCAAAGAGGGCTTGTGCCAAAAGTACCCGCACCTTGAGCTTGCCGTCCATTTCGGACATCATAGTGTAGTGCATATCTTCGGTAATGCCTAAATTGGAAAGCAGTGCAGCGGCATCACTCTCGGCATTCCATCCGTTCATTTCATCAAACTGTATTTGTAGCTCACCAATGCGTTCGGCGTGCTCATCGGAATAGTCGGCATAGAGGTCGTCCATCTCTTTTTTGACTTTGGAGAGGACTTTGTTGCCCATAATCACCGTGTCGAGCACAGTATAGTCGTCATAAGCGTAGTGGTCTTGTTCGAGCACCGACATACGCTTGCCCGGTTCGAGGATCACACGTCCCGAAGTAGGTTCTTGCTTGCCAGAAAGGATTTTTAGGAAGGTAGATTTGCCTGCTCCATTGGCACCGATGATGCCGTAGCAGTTGCCTTGTGTAAAGGTTACGTTTACCTCATCGAAGAGGACGCGCTTGCCGAATTGTACGGATAAATTGGATACTGATAACATTGTTAATGATTAATGTTTAATGATAAATGACTATTTGTTTTTGTAATGACCATAAGCAGTCGCTAAGACCACTAACTTTTTTTCTTCAAAGATTTCATAAACAAGCCTATGCTTGTCATTGATACGCCGAGAATATACAAGGCGTTCTCCCTTACCTTTGAGACGCTCCACCTTGCCCGTTCCTGTTGTCGGGTGTTGCTTTATTTCTTCGATAAGGTTAAGTATTCTCTCAACAATTTTTTTCTGTCCTGAACTTATATGCTTTGCCATATCTTCAGAAAAAACCTCTGTTTCTTCCAAAGAATACGTTTCTAATTCTTCCATTATTACAAATATTTAGCTCTAAGTTCTTCTATAGTAACTTTAGTTCTTTTGCTTTTCATAGAGCGGTCTATTTTTGCAAAGAACTCTTTCTCCGCCATTTCTGTATCATCTTTTTTTTCTTCTTTGATGATTCTAATGTCTGTGGCTTTAAACTTTTTCAATATTTCCTCTATAATAGGAAAATCTATTGCTTTTACATTTGTTTGAAAAGTTATTGTTTCCATAAAATAATGTTTTAACGTTTTATTAAATATCTACGGTAAAGATAACATTGAGCTCTTTGTCTAAAGCGTTTTTATAGAACTCTAAAAGTCCTTCGCTCCAGTCTAAAAGAAATGTAAGATTATCCTCATCTTTTGGGAGGGTATATTCCTCTTCGGGGATTTTATCAAAATTGTTTTTAATAGTTTCTTGTAGGTTATTGGTTTCCAGATAAGCTACAATATCTTTGATAACTTCGGGCTTTTTGAGCGAAATAACATAGTCATTGTGGTCTAAAATCAGTTCCCCACCGAAAACAACATTGTATGGTACTTTGTTTTCTTCATTCCACGTGCCTTTCCCAAGACAAAACTGAACTCCTTCCCACGCTTTGTTAATCTCAAAGCCTTCAGAAGTATTAAATAGTTCTTCTTCTATTTCTTCAAGCATATAGTCGTACATCTCGTCTATATCTTGCGCTTTTAATTGTTCTAACGCTTCATCAGTAATAGCGTAAAGCATTCCTAATCGTGCCATAATGTATTGTTTTAAAGTGCAAAAGTACGGAATATTTGTGAGATATGAAAATAATAGCAATTGTATAGAGAAGTTATTTCTGAGCTGTTACAATAACCGCCATTGAAGTTTTAGGATTGAAAGGTTCTTTTTTGAAGTTGCCGTATAGTTTAAGGTCTTTAAAACCTATTTGAGAGAGCCATTGGGTGAGTTCTTGGGAAAGAATAGGCTGTAAAAGCTCTTCATTGGCAATAGTTTTGTCCAAAACTGTCCTAAATATTACCTTGTTATTGCTATTTAAGTGATAAGAACGCTCAAACTTTACTTTTTCGTTCTCTATTAGAGGCAGGTTACCGAGAAAATTACCTTCTTTCTGGGCAAAATACTTCTCAAAGTTTACCATTTGCAAGATGAGTTTGCCTCCTTGCGTGAGTTGGTTATAAGCTTTTTTAAGAAAAGTCTGCACTTCGTCTTTATTATCCAAATGTGGGAGCGTGTTCCCAATGTTGATAATGGTATCGAACATAGGTAAAGTATCGATAGCAAGCATATTAAGCTCTTGCACTTCAACACCCTTGGCAGTAGCCTGAGCAATAAGTGCTTTACTGAGGTCGATAGCCGTAACATCATAGCCCTGTGCGCGCAGATAGGCGGTAAGGTTGCCCGTACCTGCCCCTACATCAAGAACTGTCTTGCCGTACACTTCGGCATCGAAAAAGACTTTATGTGCAGGCGATAGCGGAAAGATAGCATCGTATTTCTCAGCGATACTATTGTAGAATTGTGACATATTTTTTAATGATAAATGATTAATTGTTAATGATTAATGGAACAGAAACACTTAATTTGTAAATATTTCTGTACTGATGTATCTCCTTTTTATTTGCGATGTTTAAATCGGTATTTTGTTCGAATGAGGGGTAGATGATAAGGCAATCTATCAACCTATTGTCGTCTATTTTTAGGGCTTTATAAACCCTTTCTAAACGCGCATAAGCACTCACCTGACGAATGTCGTCTATCACTCTACTATCTTCATAAACAGTTTTGTATTTGGCATCAATCACCATTTTGTATTCTGGAGTGTTGAGCAAGAAATCTAATTCGGTATAATCAGCTGTAAAATGATAGTGCACCTCTCCCCTACTGCCGAACTGTTCTTGTAGTTTTTTGTATACATATAACTCAAAAAGTTTTGGCATATCTATCCAAAAAGGCGGAATAGCTATTTTTTGTTGGGTTGTTTCGGTGATATTATACGAAAAACGCTTCAAAATCTGCTTTCCGATGCGAATAGCTTCCTCATATTCTTTAAAAAAAGAATTGGTAGTGATTTTTTTGAGGTTTTCTACATCGAGTTCTTCTGAAATCAACTCAAAATGCGGACTACAATACGTAATAAGTTCTCGAATAGACTCGTCATTACCTGCAAAATAATTAGAGTGTGTATTCTTAAAGCTGATGATAAACTGCAAAACTTTCTTCAAAAAGCGATTTTCGAGGCTATCCATTCCAAACTCTTGATACCTACATACGTGGGCTGTGAGTTTGTTCTTAAAAACATTTTGTTTGAGGTGTTTATCTAACTGTATCTTGCCTTTGATGCGGTTATTAAGATTCTCCTCCACCGTGTAGTAGGATTTTTTAAGTCCTTTGCGCACAATACGCTTCAGTAGCAATAGAAATTGCACTATTAGAAAAGGCGTGAGCGTGTCTTTTTGCTGTTCGATGGCAATTAGTGGTTCGTCCCAATAGATTTTGATAAGATTTTGTGTATGTTTGGGGTCGAGCGCCGTAATGTTGAGAAGCATTTTTAGATAGTCGATTTCTGCCCATTCTTCCTCTTGGGTAGGTAAGCCTTCAACAATCTGTTTTTTGTTCATTTTAGGCTCTATATATACGAATTTGTGATGTTTTACCAACCACAAAGCTCCCACGTAATAGCCTGCCTGCAAACACACTTCTTCCTCATTTGTACAACTGATTTCAAAAGGATATATAGAATTTCCCCATTTATCTTTCTTCAATACATACGGACAAATCTTAGGTATTGCTTCAAAGTAAATGCTTCCCTCTTCTTTTTTGATACTATAGGGTTGATGTTCAAGAAGGGTTATTTTCATAGACTAATGTTTTAATTTCTTGCATTTGTTCTTCAATTCTTATATTATCTATGAGTATTCCATCTTTTATGTATTCCAATAGAATAGGCTTGATTTCGTATTCCCAACGAATAGACATAGGCACATCTTTTCCATCGCTGTATTTTTTCTGAATAAAATACGACTGTCCAAGCCACACATCTTCTGGTTTAAATTCGGGTGATAAGGTTTTGGCACGTTTTAATTCAGTATCTGTATTGTTAATATATTCATCATAGTTCTCAATAAAGAGCTTACTTACTGCTTTAAACAAGTTTTTATCAAAATTCTCTTCTAACTCCTTAGGCAACACATTCACAAAGGCAAAACGCCGACGAATGGCATAATCTATATGTCCTACCGAGCGGTCAGCCGTATTCATTGTACCGATGATGTAGAGATTAGGCGGTAACGTGAAACTATTGTCACCATCGATAGCATACATACTCTCCACGGATTCCCCACGATATTCCAAGGCATAGATGAGTTCCCCCAATACTGTTGAAAGGTTCGCACGGTTGATTTCGTCAATTACAAGAAAATAAGATTTCTTCCTTTTGAAATCATTAGCCCATTTTATGAAATAGTCAGTTATAAATTTCCAGCCCCATTTGTGATAGTTTTTATAAAAACTATCGAATTTATCATCTAAATTTCTTTGACAAAATTCTTCAATAGGAATACCTGCTAAATTATGATTGCGTCCACTTAAATATCGCAATTCGTTATTTTGTATAAAATTATATTTAAGTTCTTTCCCTTCATCAAAATGAACTTCTCGCCCCTCTTTCTTTTCTTTTTCAAGAAAATCTCTAAAATTTTCCCATTTAATAGGTTCTTGGAATGCTTTTAAGGCTTTCTCTGCAAACTCAGCTAACACTTTATTTTCAGCTGTATAGACAATGCCCCCACCTGTTTCATTGGGTTGCGCTACAATGCCCCTTACAAAATCTTCATAAGAGTAACTGGGGTGAAACTGAATCAGTTTAAACTGCTCATTACCCTCTAAACTATCATTGTCATTCAAACCTAATAGCTGTTTGGCAATACGCTTGGCTTCACGGGTTTTACCTGTACCTGGAGGACCTTGTAAAATGATTTGGTGCTTGTAATGTAGTAGGTCGATAATCGTAGGCTTAATCGCTTGATTTGTCATATTACTTTCTATTGTTTCAAATTCTACTTTGTATTTCTTTTCAAAAACATATTCCCTGAAATAACTATTATCATAACTTTTAGGATAAGTTTCCTTATCAAGTGCTATCTCTTCTTTGACAGCATTTTTGATATCAGGGTAATATGTTTCAATATGTTGTGGGGTTCCCTGATAATAAAGAAAAGCATTGTTAGGTCTTTCAAACTCTTCCCTTCTCAATTTTGGGATATCTACTTCCCTTCCTGTAATAAAAAGAAATTCTTTGGGACTTACACTTAAACAAATCCTCTTCCCTATGTGATAACGAAGTGATTTTTCATCTAATCTAACACTGAATACTTGATTTTCGGTATCTTCTAATGCTAAATCCTCTATAATATTTCCTAATTTGTAAAAGAAAACAGATGCCCAATGCTTAGGAATCTTATCCAATACGTTTCTAAATGCTTTTTCTGAAGAAGTTGTCATATTCTGGTGCACAATATCCTGAGCCAATAGCAAAGGTTCATCAAAACCTTGTGGAATAAAGTTGCTCGTGAGTTGTTTTAACTCAGGATTGTTAAAATAAGTCGTGATTTCGGTAAGTAACTCAATAAAATGCTCGTATTTGCGTTCTTTTCGAGAAACTTCTCCTAAATACTCACATAACTTAGTATAAATATCCCTTTTATAAAAAGTATACTCATTAGGGAATTTCAGCGTCAGTAAAAAAGAAAGAGTGCGCTCATCAATTTTTGTACTAAAATTTGTATTGCTTTTTTCTTTTAAGTCATCAATAACATTTTCAGTGAAAGTCCTGCATATTCCCAATTTGGTATAGAAATCATCAGCCCCATAAACAATACCCAACAATTCCTTTAATTTCGTTGGATAGTTTTCTCCTAACGCTTCCAATATACCAAAAGGACGGTAATCTACTAAATTGTCCTTTTTCCGAAAAGCCTCTTTAAACATTTCGTAAAAATCACGGGCATTAATATCCCAATGCTGCTCAAAATGTTCTATTGCCTGCCATTTGTACACTTCATCGGGATTAGAAGGCTTTTCTTGTAAGAAACGAATGTAATTGCTTATGAGTGCTTGTATTTTCTCATTCATAGTATTTCGGTTTTTGCGCAACAAAATTACTCAATTTTCTGTATAAACAAAAAGAGCTACCCGATTTTTCATTCAGATAGCCCTTTTAAAAAGTTCTTATTTAGTAGTTAAAAAATCATATAAATCCAATTCTCGAAAAGCCTTATGAAGCAAACGACTCTTATCGTTAAAAGCCTCTTCCATTGATATCATTGTCTCTGAGCGCGACACGCCTTGAATGTCGTCTATCATATAAATAACTTCCTTAGCGTGCTTCACCCCCTTTGTCCTAATTTTACAAAACAGATTGTATTTCCCCGAAGTAATGTGTGCCTCTGTTACAAACGGGATAGCCTCTAATTGTTCCAAAACATACTCAGCTTGATGATTGCGCTCCAAAAAGATACCCACATAAGCAATAAAAGTATATCCCATTCTCTCGTAATCTACTGAAATGGCAGAACTTTTTATAATTTCCAATTCTTCCATTTTTCTTATCCGTACATTCACTGTCCCCGACGATATATCAAGTGCCTTAGCAACATCTATATAGGGTTTTCGTGCATCTTCTATAAGAATATCCAATATCTTAAGATCCATTTCATCTAATCTATATTTTGCCATCTACATTAAGTTTATGAGTTCTTTTTTTTAAAAGCGCAAAGTAACAATGTTTTTTTGTATATTCCAAATTGCAACATACTTTTTAAGTTGAAGTCTACCTATAACCTTTTTTTTATCTCTGCCTTACCTTCAACTCTCCTTCTACTTAGGTTCGTTGTTCCTTCGTTCATCGTTCGTCTTTTGTTCGTTGTAGAGCTACTGTAGACCCACTATAGACCCACTATAGACCCACTGTAGACCCACTGTAGACCCACTGTAGACCCACTGTAGACCCACTGTAGACCCACTGTAGACCCACTGTAGACCCACTGTAGACCCACTGTAGACCCACTCATTGTTCGTCTATCCTATAAGTTTCCTATAAGCTCCATCTAATTAACCATTAATCATTAACCATTCACCATTAATCTATTTTCAATGTCGATAAATCCAAGTGATTTTTAATATAATCTCTATCAATGGCTGAACTTATAAACTTTGATAAAACATCTTCTTTATGTCCGTATTTTTTAGATAAATCACCTATCTCAGCAATATAAGGCACAAACGAGATTTGTTCATTCTCCAAAACTTCCTTATAAAGAATACCTACATCATTACCACAATGAGTGTCGTCTCTTAAAATAATATCGTAAAAAAACTTATCGTTTTCAGGTATACTGAAATAATCTTTATAGTTCACATTTGTAACATCGCAAGTGGCTACATATTGTAG
Organism: Capnocytophaga sp. G1920; assembly: GCF_051417515.1. Classification (NCBI taxonomy): domain Bacteria; kingdom Pseudomonadati; phylum Bacteroidota; class Flavobacteriia; order Flavobacteriales; family Flavobacteriaceae; genus Capnocytophaga; species Capnocytophaga sp. G1920. The sequence goes on along the minus strand of NZ_JBPRKH010000007.1, from coordinate 9,589 downwards.
AGCTCTAAATATCGCCATAGCAATATATACTCTCGTTTGTTCACGATTGTAATCATCAGAAAAGTGCCCTGCTTCAAAAAGAATAGTGGGTGTACCTAATTGTGTATACTTATCTCCCGTACAATTGATATTAAAACTATCGTCAAAACGCGCTATCTGATTAGGTATATGGTGCTGTAAAGTGTTATTCATTACTACAATCACTTCCATTGCCTTCTGCCGTACTTCATTAATACTGCGCTCTTCATTATAAGCAGGTGCTAAGAAAGAAACTGTAGCTGGCAAAGGTGTCTGTCCTACACTGAAAATAGTGCGCTGGTCGTGCAGATTAAAGCAATAATCAGGCTGTACAAGTTCATAAGCTTTCCGTAAACACTTGCTCTCAGGTTGTGTAAGTTCATCGGCATCACGGTTAAGGTCTACGCCGTTGTGATTTACACGTGTAAACACTTCAGCACCGTCGGGATTAAGCATAGGAATGCAATAAACACTTAATTCCGATAAGAAATCAGCTGTTTTAAGCTCGTTTAAAACATCGAAAAGCGCTTTGGTAGTAGTTGATTCATTACCGTGCATTTGCGACCACATAAGTATCTTTTTATGACCTTTCCCTACTCTGTACAGGTCAATAGGTGTCCCTTTAACTGAAGTACCTAAGGGTATTACCTCCTCAAAAGGGTATTTATCTAAAAGTGGGGCTATCATCGGATAAGTGATATAACGCCCAAAAAGCTGTTTTTTCATCTGTATATTAATATTTAAAAGCAAAAGTAATAAATATTCATTAAAGTACAACCTGTAATAAAGTAAAAGTTCCCTTATATTTCAGCGTTACATTTGTATCAATTAATATTTACAATTGTAAAACTATCAATAATACTAAATATACTAATCAACGATTATTATGCTCTATAAAAAGACTTTCCTTTCTATTCTGAAATACCATTTTCGTAATGATTATATCCATAGATTATTTTTATAGTAGTTTTATATAATACTATAAACGAATAATTTACGTTGTAATCATAAATAAACACTTTAATATGATGAAAAATATCCTTGTTTATACTTGTATATCTCAAAATATTGATTTACATTTGTGCATTCTTAGGAAAATAAACAAATGTTACAATGTTAAACACATCAGATTTTGCCATTCGCTTACAACAAGTGATGGATTATTACGGTTTAAATGCTGCAGCCTTTGCTGATAGCTTAGAGATTCAGCGTTCAGGGATTTCTCATCTCTTATCAGAACGCAACAAACCGAGCTTGGATTTTATCCTAAAGCTCATCGAAAAATTTCCTGAAGTAGATATGTATTGGATTACACAAGGAAAAGGAAGTTTCCCTCGTAAGGAAGATAAAGAGCTTGCCAGCGCTAAAAAAACGCAACAACCTGACCTTTTCAGTGATATTCCTGAAATAGAAATGCAAGCCCCTACTCCTGCTCCACCTTCTGTTGCAATAAAAGAAAAGCAAATAGAGACAAAAGCTTTACCATCACCCACTAATAAGCATATTAAACGAATTATTTTCTTTTATGAAGATAATCGCTTTGAGGTTTTTGAAAATTAGTAGATTGATAGTAATGAAAAAATCACTACATTTGCACCAATTTTCAATAACATAGAATGAAGAGAGATAATTCGTTATATATAAATGATACGATTGTAGCTTTGGCAACTGCTTCAGGGGTCGGTGCTATTGCTGTAATTCGCTTATCGGGAAAAGAAGCCATAGCCATAGCCGACTCGGTGTTTAAGCCTCATAGTGGAAGATCTTTACTTGAAGCTCCATCACATACAGTTCATTTAGGAACTCTCGAAAGTAAAGACCAAGTAATCGACGAGTGTTTGGCTACTATTTTCAAAGGAACTAAATCTTATACAGGTGAGCCCGTAGTTGAGTTTTCGTGTCACGGAAGTAATTATATCGTAGAAGAAGTTATCAAGCTGTGCTTGGCAAAAGGAGCTCGTTTAGCCGATGCTGGGGAGTTCACCAAACGTGCTTTTCTCAATGGCAAATTAGCACTCAATCAAGCGGAAGCCGTTGCCGATTTGATTGCCTCCGATAGTAAGGCTTCTCATCAGGTAGCATTACAGCAAATGCGAGGTGGTTTTACTTCTGAGATAGAAGGATTACGACAAGAATTATTGAACTTTACCTCATTAATAGAACTTGAATTAGACTTTTCGGAAGAAGATGTAGAGTTTGCCGATAGAACTCAGTTTAAATTGCTTTTAAGCACTATTAAAACCACTGTTTTATCTCTCTTACAATCATTTTCAGTAGGTAATGTACTAAAAAATGGTATTCCTGTGGCTATTGTAGGGAAGCCTAATGCAGGCAAATCTACTTTATTAAATGCCCTTCTGAACGAAGAACGCGCTATTGTATCGGATATTGCAGGTACTACCCGCGATACTATTGAAGAAATGCTTCATATAGGAGGTATTGCTTTTCGTTTTATTGATACCGCAGGAATTCGTGATACTCAAGACCAAATCGAGGCTATAGGCGTACAAAAAGCTAAAGAAAAGATAGAAAAAGCCTCTATTGTGCTCTACTTATTCGATGTAAAAAATAGCTCTACCCAAGAGATTATTTCTTTTGTAAAAGAAAATTACCGCGAAGGAACCAAATTTGTACTATTACACAACAAAACTGACTTATCAACAGAAAGTAATATAACTCTTTTTGATAATGAAATTTTACAATCCTTAAAAGGTTATACTGATACACTACTGAGAATATCAGCTAAAGAAGGAAACAATATTTTAGCCCTTAAAGATTTTCTCTCTCACTATGCTCAAAGTCTTAATAATACAGGTAAAGCAACTATTATTACTAATATCCGCCACTACGAAGCTCTACACAATACCTTACAAAGTATTGAAAGAATAGAGCAAGGATTACAATTACAACTTTCAGGTGACCTATTAGCTATTGATATCCGCGAAGCTCTCTATCATTTAGGCACTATTACAGGAGCTGTAAGCAATGATGAGGTCTTAGGAAACATCTTTTCCCGCTTCTGTATTGGCAAATAAGATATCTTGCTGAATATTATCCTCTTTTTTCTTCTTCCTGAACAACAAATAATAAAAGCAAGTGATAAACCACCCTACCCAAAAGAGATAAAACCCTAAATGAAAGCTCAACTTCATCATTTTGTGTGAAGTAGTTGTGAAGTCAATATAGGTAAAGTAAGCCCCTATTCCCCCTAAAATAATAAGTAAAAAGGCTAATAATCTACTAAACGATACGCTTACTTTTGTTCTAAACAGTTGTAATACAGCAATAAGTACTAACTGTATTACCAATAATAAAAGAGCCGTTTTCCACCAAGTTTTGAAAATGGTATACTCACGGTACATTGTACTTATGCCTATTTTCCCTATAAACGACATTTTGGATATTAAAACCCCAGATATAAGGCTTAATAATGCTTGTACCAAACCAAGTATAGTTACGTTTTTCATAAGTTTATTTCTTTATAATCTTCCAACCATTTTTCTCATTGTATTTCAACTTAAACTTCTGAGTAATAAAGGTTGTATTAGGATACGGGTCTTTACCAAAATTATAAAAAGGTGTTTTCTCTTTATCTAATACTACATTACAAATAACCACCTTTTCTGAGTTCTTCTCAATAGTAATCCCTTTATCATTTAATTTATAAATGATTGTTTTAACATTAGCACTGTTCTTATTCTGTTTCACAAGGTAAGGAAGTGCTTCTTTAGTAAGAGTAGGAGAGATTACATATACACTATCCTTTGAAAACCATCTCTTCCTACTTTTCTCATTATTAATATCAATAAGTCCTTCATCTGCTAATTCCTGTATAGTAATTAGCAAATCTTTGTCTTTAGTACTGTCTAACTTCTGCTTATTGGTATTAAATTTCCCTGTCTCAAATAAAGGGTTCTCTTCTAAATAATCAGCAATAAGGTTAGATACCTCATCTTTACTTATTTGATTGCTCGAATTACAAGCTGTAAAAAAGCTTAAAGCTAAAACTATGAGTGAAAAATAAAACTTCATATATCTAAATTTTTAATTATTATCTTATTAAATACTTGCCATTGCCTCATAAAAGTCGGCTTCGTCTATGCCCATATTCTGGCATACCCATTTGGCTGCTTCTATATAGCCCAATTGTTCAGCACTTGTTTCACCCAAGGGCAATTCGCCCTCGGGGGTAATGAGGTAAGTCTCACCATTATGAGTTTCAAACGCAGGGGTACCATACTCCATCTTGCGAATAGGACTCTCATTATTCCCTACTAACTCATTTAATAGCAGGTCTTCTTCATTGTAAATGAGTATTCCTCCTTTGGTTATTCCTTCTATAAATTGTTTATAAATATCTTTATTTTCTTCTATCATATCGCTGATAAGAGCTACTGTGGGGTGCAACATAGCCCCCTCTTCATTGCCTTCTATAAGCACAAATTCAGTATCAGCAAAATGCACTTGCTTCCCTTCGATAGGACTTTCAAAGTAGTAGCTCACTGGTTGATTACAAAAATCCATAGTGTGAAGCACCCTTGCCAATACTTCTTTTCTTCCTTTGTTACCTGTAATCACTACACGAGTTTTGTGTTTAAAGTATTCGTATAGAAAAGAGGTAGGCGATAGAATATTAAGTCCTAAGTGTTCTGCTTGTAATAGGTCTGGGTGTGTATGCGAAAGATGCGGGTCTACCACCACGTAATCAATTGTAGCCGTCATCTCTTCGGGGAGTGTAGTGATATGATGTCTTTTGTGTAACTCAGCCATTAACGGACGCAAATGCGTACTGGGAGCTACTATAAAATGAATGTTCATAATTTACGAATCTACTAATTTGCTAATTTTGAATATTAAAGACTCCAAAGGCGCTATATCTACTCGCAATCTTCCTTTACCATTTGCAATCTGTAAGGTAGTGTGTTTTTCATTGTAAAGAGCATCGGTAAGCGTATAAGTACCATCGTTTAAGAACCAACTACCCAACAAGTAATCTGGCAACTGCAAGTCAAAACCAAAATAGTCGTGCTCACTAAAATTGCTCACAATCACCCACTGTTCGTCCTCATTGCCTCTTGCAAAACTGTACACCCTATCGTTGTAATACTCAGTATGCTGTCGATTGTATTGGTGCAAATCAATATAAGCCCCATTTACTTTTAAGTTGAGCAATCGCTGGTAGAAATTGCGTAAAGAACGTTCTGTTTCTGATAACTGACCGCCGTCAAAGCGTTTGTTATTCACCCAACGCTGGTGTGCAGGAACACCTATATAATCAAAAATAGACGTGCGCGACGGACTACCAAATCCTGCTACTTCCGCTGCTTTCTCCCCTACTTCCTGACCAAAATACAGCATCACTGGCGACTCGCTAATAAACGTAGAGACTGTCATCGCGGGTTTAGCTTTTTCAGCATATCCCGCAAACTCAGGCGAAGCTATGCGCTGTTCGTCGTGGTTTTCCAAGAAGTGTAACATACGATGTGCAATATCGGCAAGGTTGTGCTGTATAGGGGCAATGGCATCGGTGCTGTGTCCGTGAGTCACAATATTGCGCAAAGTCTCGTAAAGTTGCACTTTGTCGTATAGATAGTCCATCTTGCCTAAATGCAGATAAGGACGATATTCATTAGGATTGTATACTTCAGCCAATAAAAATGCCTTTGGATTTTGGTGCTTGATAGCCGAATTGAGATAACTCCAGAACTCTACCGGTACCATTTCAGCCATATCATAACGGAAGCCGTCTACTCCTTTCCCGAGCCAATACAAGGCTATATCTTTAAATTTTCTCCAAGTGTCGGGTACTGTTTTATCAGCCCAAAAGTGGTAATGCCCTTCACTATCTTCATTCTCAAAGCTTGCTGGTAGTTCAACAAAATCCTTAGTGCCGTCAGGTCGTACCCCGTAGTTGAGTTTTACCGTTTCATACCAGTCATTGCGGTCGGGTTTAGAAGCGCGTGCGCCATTACCCGTCCATTTGGCAGGAAACTCATGATACTCACCATAAATACCCTCAGGCAACTGAAAAGCTTCATTAGGATTGTAATAGAAATTGTTATTTACCGCATATTGTACGGTGGTATCATCGTCTTCGCCAAAACCGCGTGTGCCTTCCGGCTTGGCTATACTCTCATACCGACGCGCCACGTGGTTAGGCACTATGTCCATTATTACTTTCAATCCGCATTGGTGGGTACGGGCAATCAGGTCTTCCCATTCCTCCAAGCGTTGTGTAGGGTCATCGGCAAGGTCGGGGTTTACAGTGTAGTAATCCTTAATAGCATAAGGCGAACCGGCACGACCTTTTACCACTGCAGGAAAGTCGTTGCTGATGCCATAAGCCGTATAGTCGGTAGTAAGGGCGTGGTGTAGCACCCCCGTAAACCAAATATGTGTTACTCCTAATGCTTTGAGTTCTTCAAGAGCTTTTGTAGTAAAGTCAGCAAACTTACCTACACCGTTCTCTTCTATCGTCCCCCAAGGTTTATTAGTGGTATTAGTATTGCCAAAAAGCCTTGTAAGCACCTGATATACTACTATTTTATTATCATTCATTACCCTCATATTCCAAAAGTATTAACCACTAACCATTAATCGTTAACCATTACAAATCGCCCGTACGGCTCGTACCCATAAGCATTAGGTAGGCTTTGAGAAACTCATCTAATTCACCGTTCATTACGCTATCTACATCAGTAGATTCGTAATTGGTGCGTACGTCTTTCACAAGTTTGTAGGGGTGCATTACATAGTTGCGTATTTGTGAGCCCCATTCTATCTTCATCTTTCCTGCCTCTATCTCATCGCGCTTGGCTTGACGCTTTTTGAGCTCTATCTCATACAACTGCGATTTGAGTAGTTGCAACGCCTTGTTCTTATTATCTAACTGACTGCGGGTCTCGGAATTCTCGATAATGATACCCGTAGGGTGGTGACGCAAACGCACAGCTGTCTCTACCTTGTTTACATTCTGCCCTCCAGCACCACTGGAGCGCATCGTCTCAAAGGTAATATCAGCGGGATTAATATCTATTTCAATAGTATCATCTACCAAAGGGTACACGTATACCGAGGCAAAAGAGGTATGGCGTTTAGCATTACTATCAAAAGGTGAGATGCGTACCAAGCGGTGTACGCCATTTTCACCTTTTAGGTAACCAAAAGCGTATTCCCCTTCAATCTCTATGGTAACCGTTTTTACTCCTGCCACATCGCCTTCTTGGAAGTTAAGTGTTTTTACCTTATATTTTTGGTTATTGCACCACATCGTGTACATACGTAGTAGCATCGATGCCCAGTCACAGCTTTCAGTACCACCTGCACCTGCCGTAATTTGCAATACCGCACTCATCGTATCGCCCTCGTCCGAAAGCATATTGCGGAACTCCAATGCTTCAATAGCGTGTAAGGCTTGGGCGTATTGGTGGTCTACATCCTCCGCAGTAGCTTCACCTTCTTTAAAAAAGTCAAGTAGTACTTCTATATCCGAGGTAAGATTTTCGGCTTCCTCATAGTCTTCCACCCATTTCTTTTTAGTGCGAAGCTCGCGCATCACTTTCTCAGCTTCTTTGGCATTATCCCAAAAGTCAGGTGCAAAAGTCTTTTCTTCTTCGTTGCTTATTTCAATGCGTTTGGCATCTACGTCAAAGATACCTCCTTAACGCACCCAGGCGATTCACTAAATCCTTTACTTGTTCGTTGTTTGTCATACTTTTAGGATCTCAGCTTCTTTTACAGCTAATACTTCTTCTACTTTCTTGATGTATTTGTCGGTGAGCTTTTGCACACGCTCTTCAGCTTCTTTCTTCACATCGTCCGAAGCTTCTACCTTTTTAATCTCTTTATTAGCGTCTTGTCGGGCGTTGCGCACACTTATTTTAGCGTCTTCACCTTCACCTTTGGCTTGTTTCACGAGCTCTTTACGGCGTTCTTCGGTAAGTGGTGGTACGGTGATAATCACCATTTCACCATTGTTCATTGGGTTAAAGCCCAAGTTAGCTATTTGGATAGCTTTCTCAATAGGCTGAATCATTTTCTTTTCCCAAGGTTGAATAGAGATAGTACGAGAGTCGGGAGCTGATACATTGGCTACCTGACTAAGAGGTGTTTGCACCCCGTAGTAGTCTACCATTACACTACTTACCATTTGCGGACTCGCCTTGCCAGCGCGGATATTGGCTAAAGCCTTATCTAAGTGTTGCAATGCCTCTTGCATCGCTTCGCTCGTAGTTTCTAAGATAATATTAATTTCTTCGTTCATTGTATATTGTTTTTAATTATTTGTTAGTTGTTAGTCTTCAATTGTTAAAGAAGCGTCGCAATATAACCATTAACCATTAATCATTAACCATTAACCATTAATCATTAACCATTAATCATTAATCATTAACCATTAATCATTAATCATTAACCATTAATCATTAACCGTCGTTCCTACGTTTTCGCCTGCTACTACTTTAGCGAGGTTGCCTTTTTTGTTCATATCGAATACGATGATAGGCAAATGGTTTTCTTGGCTAAGGGTAAAAGCCGTCATATCCATTACTTTGAGGTTTTTATCAATACACTCATTAAAAGAGATATGGTCAAACTTCACCGCATTAGGGTCTTTTTCAGGGTCGGCATTGTAGATACCATCTACACGAGTACCTTTAAGGATTACATCGGCATTGATTTCGATAGCGCGAAGTACCGCTGCCGAATCGGTCGTAAAGTAAGGATTACCCGTCCCCGCTCCAAAAATCACTACGCGTCCTTTTTCTAAGTGGCGTACTGCACGACGTTTGATAAAAGGCTCGGCTATAGCTTCCATCTTGATAGCTGTTTGCAAACGGCTAAAAAGTCCTTCGTCTTCTAAGGCACTTTGTAGGGCAAGCGAGTTGATAACGGTAGCCAGCATACCCATATAGTCGCCTTGCACTCTATCCATACCATTGCTGGCACCAGCTACCCCGCGGAAGATATTCCCCCCGCCAATTACTATGGCCACTTGCACGCCTTGGTTCACTACCTCCTTAATTTCGGCAGCGTATTCTTTTAAACGCGCGGGGTCAATACCGTACTGGCGACTTCCCATAAGGGCTTCCCCGCTGAGTTTTAGTAAAATTCGTTTGTATTTCATATATGAAAAATGTATTTTATCTAAAAAGTCTGTTTTATAACAAATCGTATATACGTACTTATTTTGGGGGCAAAGATAATGATTAATTAACAATTAACAACATACCATTGAGAATTAAATTCGCAAAATGCGTTCTTTTTTTCTTTCATTTTCACTTTGTCCCCCTCTTATTCTTAATTTTTCTTCGTCTTTTCCCTATCTATCCGTGTGGCTCGCACCGTTATTTGTATAAACTTTGCCAAAGTTTCAAATCTTTGGCAATGTTAAAATCCACTAATAACCTTCTTTTTATCTCTGCCTTAGTTTCAACTTTCCTTCTACTTAGGTTCGTTGTTCCTTCGTTCATCGTTCGTCTTTTATTCGTTGTAGACCCACTGTAGAGCTACTGTAGAGCCACTGTAGAGCCACTGTAGAGCCACTGTAGAGCCACTGTAGAGCCACTGTAGA